>JBPCWT010000001.1:0-14162 GCA_051009255.1 Ruegeria sp.
ATCAAACACTGCGTGCAAGGCAACGGTCAGTTCCACGACGCCCAATCCCGCACCCAGATGACCGCCGGTCTCGGACACGGCAGAAATCGTTTCGGCCCGCAATTCTTCGGCCAGCTGACCCAATTGATTGTCAGAAAACTGCTTGAGATCCGCCGGGCGGTTAACAAGATCCAAAAGCGGAGTGTTCGGGCGATCAGACGTCATTTGGTTGCGCGTTCCTTGCGGCTTAACTGTCCCGGGCAATAACGAAGTGGGCGGCGGCCTTCAAGGTTTCGGCCTTTGCCCCATAGCCTTGTAACGCATCACAGGCCTGATGTACCAGTTCCGCCGCGCGAGATTTGGCGGCACCCAGACCCAACAGCGATACAAATGTGGCTTTGCCCGCATCAGCATCCTTTTGCAGACGTTTACCGGCCTTTTCGGCGTCACCCTCTACATCCAAGATGTCGTCGGCGATCTGAAAAGCAAGCCCAAGCGCCTGGGCATATTGGCGCAAAGGTCCAGTGTCGGCCCCCGCCAACCGCGCACCGGCGCAAGCCGACCATTCAATCAGTGCACCGGTTTTCCCGGCTTGCAATCGGGTGATTTCTGTCAGTGTCAGCGGGCCTGACGCCGTTTCAGCCGCGACATCCAAAGCCTGTCCCAAAACCATCCCCTGTGCACCGCTGGCCTTGGCCAGTGTTAAAGCCAGTTCAGCGCGAACATCGGCGGGCCCGACTTCTGAAACCGAGCACAGTTCAAATGCCAAGGCCTGCAACGCATCGCCGGCCAGAACTGCGGTTCCTTCACCCCATTTTTTGTGAACAGTTGGCTGGCCCCGCCTCAGGTCGTCATCGTCCATACACGGCAAATCATCATGAACCAGAGAATAGGCATGCAGTGCCTCGATCGCGGTTGCCGGCCAAATTGCGCAAGATTCGTCGACATCGTGCAGGCGGGCACTTTCCATTACCAAAAACCCGCGCAACCCCTTGCCGCCTCGCGTTGCATAAGCCATCGCCTGGGTAACATTCAGATCATCCAATACCCCCAGAACCAGATCGAACTGATTCTGAATGCGCGACCTGTCCTTCGCCAGCCGTTCGTGAAACATCAAAGCTCTTCGACTGGCGTGGTCCCGGTCGGCTGGCCGTTAGAGTCCAGTGTGATCGCCGCTACTTTTTCTTCGGCGCGCTTCAGCTCGTCCTCGCAGCGTTTTTTGAGTGCCGCGCCCCGTTCATAAAGCGCTATGGATTGGTCCAACGCCACATCGCCACGTTCCAATTGGCCAACCACGGCCTCAAGCTCTTTCATCGCCTGCTCGAACGTCATCTGGTCAACTGGTGTATCGGTCATCTGGTTGCCTTCATCAATTCTTCCACATGGGCGCGGGTCGCCTCGGCAAGTGCGTTCAGATCATACCCGCCTTCCAAAGTCGAGACGATACGCCCGTTACAGATCTCTCCGGCAATATGGCACAGATGTGCGGTGATCCAGGCGAAATCGCCCGTCGACCAATTCAGGTTTGCCAGCGGGTCATCCTGATGCGCGTCAAATCCGGCAGAGATTATAATCAGTTCAGGTTTGAATGCCCGCAACCTTGGGAACGCCAGAGATTCGTATGCCGAGCGCATTTCCGCGCCGCCGGTGCCGGGAGCAAGGGGGATGTTGAGGATATTTTCATATGCGCCCGTCTCGTCCGGGCGGCCCGATCCGGGCCACAGCGGCATCTGCTGACTTGTGATCACCAGCGCGCGGGTTTCGTCCCATAGCAGATCTTGTGTACCGTTGCCGTGATGAACATCGAAATCCACCACCGCAACCCGCGAAAGCCCGTGATGATCCAGCGCGTGCTTGGCTGCAAGTGCGGCATTGCCAAGCAGGCAAAAGCCCATCGCCTTGTCCGTTTCGGCGTGATGACCCGGTGGGCGAATGGCACAAAAAGCGTTTTGGCAGTTCCCTTCCAAAACCATATCGACGGCACGGATCACAGCGCCTGCCGCGCGATAAGCCGCATCCACCGACCCCGGTGACATGAACGTATCGCCATCAATCTGGGTAAATCCCTCGCTCGGACGCGCATCGCGAATGTCCCGAACGTAGCTTTCCGGATGAACGCGCAGAAGGTCGTCGTCGGCAGCCAAAGGCGCAGTTACACGGCTTAGGTCCAGCGGTTCTAGCGCATGAAGAATATGTTCCAGTCGCGCGACACGTTCCGGATGCCCCTGCGGCGTGACGTGGCCAAGGCAATCAGCGTGAGTAATCAGGGCACTCTTCATGTCAGGTTCCCATACAATTTACCGGTGCCGGAATTTCGGTGCATTAATCCGGTGCCAGCATGTACCCGGCACCGCGCACGGTTTGCAGATAACGGGGCTGTTTTGGGTCCTGTTCAATCTTGCGGCGCAGGCGGGTGATCTGAACATCCACCGCGCGTTCCTGTGCTTGTCCCCGGTCGCGGCCAAGGTCTTCGACCAGCTTGGCGCGGCTGATCGGCTCGCCGGGCTGGGCCGAGAATATTTTCATAAGCTGGCTTTCTGTGGCGGTCAGTCGGACAGGGTCTTCGCCTTGCCACATCTCTCCGCGTTCGATGTCATAACGAATGGGTCCAAGGTGCAGAATCTTTGACGCCGCATCCTGTGCAGGTGCCTCGGGCATGCGCCGCAGGATTGCATTGATCCGCAACAGCAGTTCCTTGGGCTCAAATGGCTTGGCCAGATAATCGTCTGCCCCGGCTTCAAGCCCGGCAATCCGGTGTTCCGTCTCTCCTCGTGCCGTCAGCAAAAGAATAGGGGTGGTATGTGTTTCGCGCAGGGCGCGGGTCAGGCTGACCCCGTCTTCGCCCGGCATCATGACGTCCAGAACGATCATATCGAAATCAAGCCCGGATAAAACGCGGCGGGCATGTTCGGCGTCTCGTGCTGCCGTCACAAGGAATCCGTTGCGCACCAAAAACTTCTTGAGCAGATCGCGAATGCGTTCGTCGTCGTCGACGATCAGCAGGTGGGCATCCATATCGCTCATAAGGTTGTATCCCGCAATTTTGTGTATGCTCGACGCATATCAGCATCCATCATCGCTTCAAGTACTTTACGAAAGCCTGCCACGGCCTCGGGGCCGGCATCCTTGTAGGCCGCGCGCATTCGCGCGCGCTGGGCATCTGAAAGTTTGGATTCCAATGCCCTGCCAGTGTCGGTCAGAAACAGGTGACGTTCGCGTTTATCCATCTTTCCTACGCGGCTTTCGACAAGCCCGTCTTCGACAAGGGTTCTCAGCACCCTGTTCAATGACTGTTTTGTAACCCCCAACAGGGCCAAAAGGTTGTTTACCGTTGTTCCGGGTGCCCGGTTGATAAAGTGAATTGCACGGTGATGCGCCCGACCATAGGCCATTTCAGCCAAGATGCGATCCGGGTCGGCAGTAAAGCCGCGATAGGCAAAGAACATGGCCTCGATCCCTTGCCGCAACTGCTCGTCCGTCAGAAACAGCAGGCTTTCGCCAAAGGCCGGAACAGGGCGGGTTTGCGACATATCGGGCCTCATTCGTTACGCTTTTTGACTTTATGTCAGTGTTGTTGACATTCCAAGGGTGAACAGGTATCGAGTCGCAGTTTTTGCGCAACATTATGACCGCATCGGACCTAATTTGCGCAATAATCGAAAAGTTGGCCCGAGGCAGGAGGAATAACATGGCGGGTTATGATGATCGTGATGGTGTCATCTGGATGGATGGCAAGCTGGTGCCCTGGCGCGATGCCAATGTGCACATCCTGACCCATGCGATGCACTATGCCTCATCGGTGTTTGAAGGAGAGCGCGCCTATAACGGCAAAGTCTTCAAAAGCCGGGAACATTCCAAGCGGCTCATTGCTTCGGCAGAGGCCCTGGATATGCCAATGCCTTACACCGTCGACCAGATCGAGGCCGCCAAGAAAGAAACGCTGACGGCCAGCGGTCTCAAGGACGCGTATATACGTGTTCTGGTTTGGCGCGGGTCAGGCGAAGACATGGGTGTTGCATCGTCCAAGAATCCCGTGCGCATGGCCGTCGCGGTTTGGGGATGGGGTGCGTATTATGGCGACGCCAAGATGAAGGGCGCCAAGCTGGATATAGCCGAGTGGAAACGCCCAAGCCCCGAAACCATACCTGTTCACGCCAAGGCGGCGGGTCTGTACATGATCTGCACGATCTCCAAGCACAAGGCCGAGGCCAAAGGCTGTTCAGACGCCTTGTTCATGGATTATCGCGGCTATGTTGCCGAAGCGACAGGCGCAAATGTGTTTTTCGTCAAAGACGGCGAGGTTCACACGCCGATGCCCGACTGTTTCCTGAACGGCATTACCCGTCAAACCGTGGTTCAGATGCTCAAGGACAAGGGCATCACCGTGCATGAGCGCCATATCATGCCCGAGGAAATGGCGGATTTTGAGCAGTGCTGGCTGACAGGCACAGCGGCCGAAGTCACGCCTGTTGGTCAAATTGGCGACTATACATTCGAAGTGGGTGACTTGACCCGCGAGATTGCCGAGGATTACGAAAAACTCGTTCGGTCCTGAAACCCCTTTTGAATTCCGCTGAAACCCCCGCTTTGTTGTGGGGGTTTCTTCTTTTGGAAATGCTTTTGCAGTCTCAGACGCTTTTGAAGACGACCAGCCATATGGCGCTGGCAACAACGCCGCATCCGGCACAGGCTACAAGCCCGATTGCTGCCCAATAAAGTCTGGGACGAGTTCTTCGATCTATGACATCGAACTGAATTCGAATTTTCCCCGTTTTCAGGGCATCCGCCGCCATCGACAAGGCAAACGCCCCTAGCGAACCGGCACTCAACCCGCCCCAGATGTTTTTGAAAGCCGGGTCTTCGGTAATACCCAGCAGAACGCCGAACACTACGAACAATGCGCCGAAAAGTATCATCAACCGATTGCCCATTGCCCACCTCTTTCCCGCTGCACCAAAATGACACGAGAAAAAAACTTTGGGCAATCGCTAGGTGAGTTAGTAATCCACGCCGCGCTGCGCCTTGATCCCTGCCTGAAATGGATGCTTTTCTTCGGTCATCTCGGTGACCAGATCAGCATAGTCCCGCAATTCTTGCGGCGCATCGCGGCCCGTCAAAAACACGCCGGTCTTGTTTGAACGCGCCTTTAGACCGTTGATGACGCTATCCACAGACAGATACTCATAACGCAGTGCGATGTTGATTTCGTCCAGAACGACCAGATGGTATTCGCCGCTTTTCATCAACGCACAGGCCTTGTCAAAGGCGGCGTTGGCGGCTGCGATATCACGGTCCCGGTCCTGAGTGTCCCAGGTAAAGCCTTCGCCCATGGTGTGCCAGGTCACTAGGTCACGTTCTTCAAAGAACCGCCTTTCGCCGGTTTTCCACTTACCCTTGATAAACTGCACCACCGCAACTTTTTGGCCCCATCCCAGCGCCCGGACCACGACACCAAACGCGGCTGACGACTTGCCTTTGCCCTTGCCGGTGTTGATCAGAACCAGCCCACGGTCGGGATCGACGGCTTCGGATACTTTCTTGCGGTGCTTGGCCTGCACCTTTTGCATCTTTTCCTTGTGGTCCTGCGCGTCGCTCATGGGAAAACCTCTTTGATTGCCCGGCCCAAACTAGGGGATGTTCGCAAAAGGTAAAGTCACGCTTTCGGGTCTGTAACGGATCTCGCCTTGCCGCGTTCCAGGCCAAGTTGATGTTCACGCCAGATCACCACCACGTTGCCCGCTATGACCAGTGCCGCGCCAATCAGGATGGAAACTGTCGGCAGTTCATCGAACCAGATGTAGCCGATGAAAATCGCGAACAACATACTTGTGTAATCATATGATGCCAGCATCGATGCCTGCCCGAACCGGTAAGACGAAGTTACAAGGATCTGGGCAATTCCACCGATCAGACCCATGGCAATCAGAATGGCGGCCTGTTCCCATGTTGGCATCGTCCATCCAAAAAAGATGGTCAGACCGGACAGAATGGTCGCAGTAGCGGAAAAGTAAAAAACGATCGCGGCCGGATGGTCGACCTGAACCAGCTGGCGGATATGGATCTGCACAAAGCCACGGGCGAGGGTCGCGCCCAACACACAAAGCGCGCCGATCGTGGCAGTATACTCCATTTCCGTGCTGCCAAGGCGTGGCCAGATCATCACCAGAACGCCAAGCAATCCAATGGCGACAGCACCGATCCGGATCATGCGAATTCGTTCACCCAACATGACGGCCGCAAGAATCAGCGTGAAAATCGGGGTCGCATAGCCGATGGCGGTTACTTCGGGCAGGGGCAATAGGCTGAGACCGGTAAAAGTCAGGCCCATCGCAGTAGTCCCCAATACACCGCGCCAGAAATGGCCCATTGGCTTTTTGACAACAAACCCCTGGGCCAGTTCACCCCGCGCCGTCAACCAGACAATGATGACGGGAATCGCGAACAGCGAGCGGAAAAACACTATTTCGCCGGGCGGGAAATCTTCGGACAGTGCTTTTACCAGCGCAGACATGGCCGTGAACAGAAAAAGGGCGCTCAGTTTGAGCACCACGGCAAGAACAGGTCGATGCGATGTTAAGGAGGTTGCCATCGCCGGGAACCTGCGCCTTTGCCCGCCAAAGATCAACGGGTGGATTTAGCGATCAACAATAGAGGCCCAGTCCGCCGGTAAATTAGCGCCGATTTCGCCGGCAAAGTCATCCAGATAACGGATCATTCGATTGGCCCGCTCCCGAGCTATCGACCTGCCGCCTTCGGTCAACATGTCAGACGGTAATTTGAGAAGTTTGACTTTCCAATGGTCGACAGAAAACTGAAGGTCGTTCAGCGGACGGTGAACGGCAAAAGGATCGGTCGGGTCATATAGCGCGCGGCCCAACGAACCGGCGACCGAAAATGTACGTGCGATGCCCACCGCGCCTAATGCATCCAGCCGGTCGGCATCGCGCAAGACGCACGCTTCGGGAGTTTCGGGCGTTATGTTGGCGGAAAAGCTGTGTGCGGCAATCGCATGTTGCGTGGCTTGAATCTCGACGGGGGTATAGTCAAGGTTTGCCAGTATCGGCGCGGCTTTTTCCGCTGAATGTTGAGATGCCAGATGCCTGTCCGGCGCGTTCTTGGGTACGTTTACAAGGTCGTGCAAATAGCAGGCGGCCAGAAGCACTCGCATGTTTGTCCGGGTATCGGCAATGGATTTGGCGTTGATCCAGACCCGGTCCAGATGTGCCAGATCATGCGCCGGATCTGACGCCATCCGGTCCCCAGCAATCCTGCGCAGCTGGCCTTGAAGCTCAGCCAATGTTGCCACGGTTTTCACCTATTTGCCCGCGATGCAACAACAGGTGGTCGAGGATCACGCAGGCCATCATTGCTTCGCCCACGGGAACGGCGCGGATCCCAACGCAAGGGTCATGACGGCCCTTTGTGATAATCTCGGTTTCCTCGCCCGACTTGGTGATTGTCTTGCGCGCCGTCAGGATGGACGAGGTGGGTTTTACCGCAAATCGCACAACGATGTCTTGCCCGGTTGATAGCCCACCCAGGATTCCCCCGGCGTGGTTCGAGCTGTATTGGGGGCCGTTTTGGCCCATGAAAATCTCGTCGGCGTTTGCCTCGCCCGTCAGCTCCGCTGCGGCCATCCCTTCGCCAATCTCAACACCCTTGACCGCATTGATCGACATCATCGCAGCCGCAAGATCGGTGTCCAGCTTGGCGTAAACCGGTGCGCCTAGACCTGCGGGGACACTTCGGGCAACAACTTCGACAACTGCGCCCACGGAATTGCCGGATTTGCGCAGATCATCCAGATAACCTGCCCAATCTTGGGCCGCCTTGGCATCAGGCGTCCAGAATGGGTTTTGCTCTATCTGCGCCCAGTCGATCTGTTGTCGATCAATTTTGTGCGGGCCCATTTGAACCATGTACCCCCTGATCTGAACATTTGGTGCAAGCTGCCTGATCGCTTCGCGCGCCAAGCCGCCAGCGGCAACACGCGCGGCAGTTTCACGCGCCGAGCTGCGCCCGCCGCCGCGATAATCGCGAATACCGTATTTTTGCCAATATGTGATATCGGCGTGCCCGGGCCGGAACTTGTCCATGATATCGCCGTAGTCTTTGGAACGCTGATCGGTGTTTTCAATCATCAGCTGGACCGGAGTTCCCGTGGTCTGGCCTTCGAACACGCCGGACATGATCCTGACTACATCAGCTTCGCGGCGTTGGGTAGTGAATTTGTTTTGTCCCGGTTTGCGCTTGTCCAGCCAGTGCTGAATCATAGCCTCGTCTATCGGCACGCCCGGCGGGCAGCCATCGACTGTTGCACCCAGCGCCGGTCCGTGGCTTTCGCCCCAGGTGGTGACACGGAAGAGATGGCCAAAGCTGTTCATTGACATGGGGCGTGCTCCTTTACGCATTGTGATTAGCTGGGAGTGCCTTTGGCCTCAAGCGGATTTGCTGTTGGTAAGGGTGGCGTCGCCTAGCAGCGACGCTTTTGAGTACTTTTGAAAAGGTGAAGATTACGCGGCCTTTGTAATCGTCGCTCGGGTGGCGCAGATCATCAGTGCAGCACGGGCTGCTTCGCGTCCTTTTTGAACAAAATGCTCGCGAAATACTGCGGTGTGGTGGCCTGTCTCTTGGAACTGGTGCGGGGTAAGAGAGACCGACAGGATCGGAACGCCGCTGTCCAGTCCGGCGCGCATCAGCCCACCGACAACCGCTTGGGCCACGAAATCATGGCGATAGATGCCACCATCCACAACCAGCGCCGCGCAGGTCACGGTGGCATACCTTCCGGTTTGGGCAAGGTCGCGGGCCAGCAATGGCATTTCGAAGGCCCCGGGTACGTCGAAAACATCTGCTTGCACCGGTGGTATCACGTCGAGAAAGCCGTCGAGCGCGCGGTTAACTATGTCGGAATGCCAGTTGGCTTTGACAAAGGCATGGCGGGTGTGTGTCATCATGATATCTTTTCGTAACAGACACGTCACCCAAGGCGATCACGAGCGGACACGCCGGATCACGGCGCGCTGCACGTTCTCTTTCATCCGGACTTTGACCGTCGGCTCTGGCCTCTCACCAGATCTGCTGACACTTCCGTCACCGAAAGCCGCTCGCGGGCTGGCGGGTCGAACCCGCATACCGCCGGTGGGGAATTTCGCCCCGCCCTGAGAACGAAACAGAGCTTGCCAAGGGTGAGCGTCATCTGCAAGAGCAGAACCGATGATGGAGGATGAGAATGCACCCTAACCCTATATTTCGCGCCGAGGAGAGCGCGCAAAACCTTGAGTTCGCCCGAGAGCGCGCCTTTGGCGTTCTGGCAGTGTCGTCGGAAGATGCACCCATGATGAGCCATGTACCGTTTTTGCTGAATGAGGATGGAACAGAGGCAGAGCTGCATCTGGTACGGTCAAACCCCCTTACCAGAAGTCTGAAAGAACCCGGGCGCGCGCGGATCGCGGTGACCGGGCCAGACAGCTATATCTCTCCAGATTGGTACGAGATTGACGATCAGGTACCCACGTGGAATTACGTGGCGGTACATATAACCGGTACATTGGAACAGCGACCAGCAGACGAGTTGCTAAACTTGTTGCAACGTCAGTCGGAATTTTATGAGAAAAGGCTGCTGCCAAAGCCGATCTGGAAAACCGACAAGATGTCCGATGAGGTACTGGAACGGATGTTGCGCATGGTTGTGCCCTTTCGCATGCGCGTCGACGATATTCAGGGCACATGTAAACTGAATCAGAACAAAGCGGATGAGGTGCGTCTGAGGGCGGCCAAGATGGTCGAAGAAAAGGGCGTTGGAAGCGAATTGGAACCTCTGGCCGCGCTGATGCGAATGGCTTGATTACTGCCGGGCTTTGAAACAGGTGCGTTTGCCGTTTGGGCGGTCAACCAACGGCCATACGTGCGCGAAGCCTATTCACATTCAAAAATCCGCTTGAGTGATCGAATCACATGCCAACTGTCAGCGCGAAATTCCACGGCAGGCGGCACAAATCGGGGCGTGACCTTGAAAAATATTGCTGCCGTTGTGACATGAAAGCCCAGATGCGGCGTAGTGCGCGCCTATGACCGCTGGACGAACCGATTTCTCCCGGATAGATAGCCGCGATGAGACGCCGCTTTAATGCGGTGCTGATGCATGTTTGCCCGTTAGCCCGGGCGCTGGAATCGGAGAAAACCTCGTGTCCCACGCAGAAGACCACGAAGGCACCCGCAGAGATTTCCTCTACTACGCCACGGCTGGCGCTGGTGCTGTTGCCGCAGGGGCTGCCGTCTGGCCCCTGGTCAATCAAATGAACCCCTCGGCAGACGTACAGGCGCTGTCCTCGATTCGCGTGGACGTGAGCGGCGTCGAGATCGGAACCCAGATCACCGTCAAATGGTTGGGTAAGCCGGTCTTTATTCGTCGCCGGACGCAGGAAGAGATTGACGAGGCCCGCGCGGTAGAAATGTCGGAATTGCCGGATCAGGACGATCGCAATGCCAACAAGCCCGGCCTGGACGCGGCCGATGAAAACCGTTCGTTGGACGAAGCTGGCGAATGGCTGGTGATGATGGGTGTGTGTACGCACCTGGGCTGTGTACCGCTGGGCGATGGCGCTGGCGACTATCACGGCTGGTTTTGCCCTTGTCACGGTTCGCACTATGATACGTCAGGACGTATTCGAAAGGGCCCCGCGCCCGAGAACCTGCCTGTTCCCGTCGCCGAGTTCGCCGACGAAACCACCATCAAGCTGGGATAAGGAGACGCGCCTATGTCCGGTATTCCGCACGATCATTACGAGCCAAAGTCAAATGGCGAAAAGTGGCTGAACAGCCGCCTTCCCATTGTTGGCCTGCTGTACGACACGATCATGATCCCAACGCCAAAGAACCTGAACTGGTTGTGGATCTGGGGCATTGTCCTGACTTTCTGTCTGGCGCTGCAAATCATCACCGGTATCGTTCTGGTGATGCACTATACCCCGCATGTCGATCTGGCGTTTGCCAGCATTGAACACATCATGCGGAACGTGAATGGCGGCCATATGCTGCGCTATCTGCACATGAACGGCGCATCGCTGTTCTTTGTTGCTGTGTATATCCATATCTTCCGCGGCCTTTTCTACGGCTCTTACAAAGCCCCGCGCGAGATTACGTGGATCATCGGCATGCTGATTTACCTGTGCATGATGGGTACTGCCTTTATGGGATACGTTCTGCCCTGGGGTCAGATGTCTTTCTGGGGCGCCACGGTTATCACAGGTCTGTTCGGTGCAATCCCGTTTGTCGGCGAAGCCATTCAGACATGGCTGCTGGGCGGGCCTGCAGTGGATAACGCCACGCTGAACCGTTTCTTCTCGTTGCATTATCTGCTGCCATTTGTCATTGCGGCGCTGGTTGTTGTGCATATCTGGGCCTTCCACACCACGGGTAACAACAACCCAACTGGTGTTGATGTGCGCCGCGGATCAAAGGCCGAGGCCGAGAAAGATACACTGCCGTTCTGGCCGTACTTCGTGATCAAGGACTTGGTCGGGCTGGCGATTGTGCTGGTGATTTTCTGGGCCATCGTCGGTTTCATGCCGAATTATCTGGGCCACCCCGACAACTATATCGAGGCGAACCCGCTGGTCACACCTGCGCATATCGTTCCTGAATGGTACTTCCTGCCGTTCTACGCAATCCTGCGCGCCTTCACCGGCGAGGTTTGGGTCGTTCAGTTTGCCAGCTTCATCACCGGCGGCATAATTGACGCCAAGTTCTTTGGTGTTCTGGCGATGTTCGGTGCGATCCTTGCGATGGCGCTGGCACCGTGGCTGGACACCTCGTCCGTGCGTTCGGGTAAATATCGCCCGATGTTCAAATGGTGGTTCGCGCTGCTGGTCATCGATTTCTTTGCCCTGATGTGGCTGGGTGCGATGCCTGCCGAGGAACCTTATGCGACCTTCTCGCTGATCGGTTCGGCATACTGGTTCGCATACTTCTTTGTGATCCTGCCAATCCTGGGTGTAATCGAAAAGCCCGAGGCGCAGCCGGAAACCATCGAAGAAGACTTCAACGCGCATTATGGCAAGGCTGACGCCGACGCCACGCCGGCCGAGTAAGAGGGACTGCAAACAATGTTCAAGAAACTTGCAATCGGCGCTGCGGTAGCTCTGGCCCTTTCACCGGCCGCATCTTTTGCGGCTGGCGGCGGAGAGCAGCACATCGAAGACTTTGCGTTTTCGTTCGAAGGCCCGTTCGGCACATTCGACCAGAACCAGCTTCAACGTGGCCTGCAGATCTATACCGAGGTCTGCGCCGCGTGCCACGGTCTGCGATACGTGCCTTTGCGCACGTTGGCCGATCCCGGTGGCGTTGGCCTGCCCATGGATCAGGTTCGCGCATATGCGGCTGAGAATTTCGAGGTGTTTGACCCCGAACTGGACGATTTCCGCCCGGCGCTGCCAACGGACCACTTTCCGGTAAACGATGCCGCCGGAGCACCTGACCTGAGCCTGATGGCCAAGGCACGCGCCGGATTCCACGGACCCTATGGTCTGGGTATCAACCAGCTGTTCAAGGGAATGGGCGGGGCGGAATACATCGCTTCACTGCTGGACGGATACACCGGTAAGGAAAAGGAAGAAGCGGGAACGATCCTGTACGAAAACACCGCCTTTCCCGGCGGGTGGATTTCAATGGCGCCACCGCTTTCGGATGAGCTGGTAGAGTTTGCCGATGGCCACGCCAACACCGTAGAAGCGATGTCTGAAGATGTTGCCGCCTTCCTGATTTGGAGTGCGGAACCCAAGATGATGGCCCGCAAACAGGCCGGTCTGGTCGGCGTCATTTTCCTGACCATCATGTCTGTGCTGTTGTACCTGACCAACAAGCGCATTTGGGCACCTGTCAAAGGCAAGAAATCTGCATAACTGACAGTTTAGAGTTTCACGAAAAAGCCCGGCAGAAACTGCCGGGCTTTTGCATTTGTGATACTCCTGCCGAAATATCTTTCGATCAGGCAACCAACTGTGTTGATGTGGTCCCCCGGATGCATTTCGACACGATCTGACCCTCTGCCTGAGGTGATTGGAATGTCACCTCGGTAAATTGTTCGGTCCTGCCCATATGGGCGTTCTCCATCAGGATATTATGATTCTTGCCGACCTGAGCAGTGAGATGCCGTTCAACCTGCGCGCCACCGACGGCCCGCAATCTTGCTGCGCGGTCCTTGATCACTTTGCCATTCACTTGCTGTGGAATGCGCGCAGCAGGTGTGCCCGGTCGCTTGGAATAAGGGAACACATGCAACCAGGTCAGATCACAATCGGTGACCAGCCTTAGCGAGTTTTCGAAATGCGCTTCGGTCTCTGTCGGGAAGCCTACAATGATATCGGCACCAAACGTCATCTCGGGGCGCAGTTTGCGGGCCTCTTCTGCAAAGCGAATTGCGTCATCGCGCAGATGGCGGCGTTTCATGCGTTTCAGGATCAGGTCATCGCCGTGTTGCAGGGACAAATGCAGATGCGGCATCAACCGTGGCTCGGTGGCGATGGCCTGCATCAGGTTTTCATCCACCTCGATCGAGTCGATGGAACTGATACGCAGGCGCGGCAGATCCTGCACCAGTTTCAGGATGCGCATCACCAGGTCGCCCAGCTTGGGCTGCGCCGGTAGGTCCGCGCCCCAGGATGTCAGATCTACACCCGTCAGAACAACCTCGTTATACCCGCGATCCACCAGCCGCTTGATCTGATCCACCACGACGCCCGCGGGAACACTGCGCGAGTTGCCGCGACCATAGGGGATGATACAAAACGTGCAGCGGTGATCGCAGCCATTTTGCACTTGAACATACGCCCGAGAGCGCGTGCCAAAACCGTCGATAAGATGACCGGCCGTTTCCGTCACCGACATGATGTCATCCACCTGAACGGCTTCAGTCTCGCCAATAAAATCGGCGGTCATACCCTTCCAGGTGTCCAGCTGCATTTTTTCCGTGTTGCCGACTACCGCATCTACTTCGTCCATCTGGATAAAGGTGTCGGGTTCGGTCTGCGCAGCACAGCCGGTAACAATCACGCGCGCATCCGGGTTTTCGCGCCGCAATTTGCGAATCTCCTGCCGCGCCTTGCGAACGGCCTCGGATGTTACGGCGCAGGTGTTCACGATAACCGCATCCTGCAGCCCCGCCTCTTGCGACAGCTCTTTCA
>JBPCWT010000002.1:0-16837 GCA_051009255.1 Ruegeria sp.
CCTGGTACGCCGAATTTGATGGTTTCCGTCATGGTTGCCTTGTTTTGGGAAGCAAGACAAAAGCAAACACGACCTTTGGGCTGGAACTCGGAACCGCCGGGCCCGGCGATACCCGTGATCGAAACGGCCAGTTCTGCGTGTGAGTGGCACAGAGCGCCCTCGGCCATTTCGCGCGCGACTTCTTCGGACACGGCACCATATGCGTCGAGTGTTTCGGCGCGGACGCCCAACATTTCCTGCTTTGCTTCGTTGGTGTAGGTGACAAAGCCACGATCGACGACAGCCGAACTGCCGGGAATGTCGGTCAACGCCGCAACCACCATGCCGCCTGTGCAGCTTTCGGCGGTTGCGACCATGACATTCTGTGCCTTGGCGTGGTCCAGAAGCTGCGCAACATTCATAGGCCCAGAACTCCATGGGTGATACCGGCAAGAATTGCCACGCCGATGGCTGCAAAAACACCGGCGATTACATCGTCCAGCATAACGCCAAGCGGATCGCCGCGACGGTCGGCCCATCCAACGGGGCCGGGTTTAAGGATGTCGAACAGGCGGAACAGGACAAACCCGGCAACCCAACCCGGCCAGAGTGCCGTGATTTCGATGCCATGCGCCCATGCAGGATAGGATACGGCCCAAAGCGCGATGAACTGGCCCGCGACTTCGTCTATCACGATCTCGGACGGGTCATGATCGTCTTGCCCGGTTGTCATAATGCGTGTGGCCCAGAGACCAGCAAAGAAAGCGACCAGTGTGGCGATGAAGAGCAAGGGAAAGCCGCCCAGAGAGTGCAAAGCCCACGCCAACGGCAATGCGGCCAGCGAACCCCACGTACCCGGTGCGGGACGCAGGTAGCCAATGCCGCAAACCGTACCGATTGCCTGTGCGGGCGTCATGGTTTCACCAGGCAGGCTGTGGCCAATGACGCAATCCCTTCGCTGCGGCCAGTGAACCCCAGTCTTTCCGATGTGGTCGCCTTGACCGAGACCTGTTCGGGTTGCAAGCCCATGATTTTGGACATTTCTTCGCGCATGGCCTGTGCATGAGGGCCGATCTTGGGAAATTCGCAGACCAGTGTGCAATCAACGTTTGAAATGCGATAGCCCATTTGCCCTGCCAGATCGACGGCGTGACGCAGAAAGATTTCGCTGGCGGCACCTTTCCATTGCGGGTCAGAAGGTGGAAAGTGCTGGCCGATATCGCCCTGCGCCAGTGCGCCATAGATTGCGTCCGTTACCGCGTGCATTCCGACATCAGCATCTGAATGCCCCTGTAACCCACGATCATGCGGGATTTTTACGCCGCACAGGATGACGTGGTCGCCCTGACCGAACCGATGCACGTCATATCCGTTGCCCAGTCTTACATCCATATCTGTTCCCAATATTCGTTCCGCCCGCGCAAAATCTTCGGGGTGGGTAATTTTCAGGTTGTCCGGTTCGCCCGGCACGATGGCGATTTCTATACCCGCCGCGCGCGCAACTTCGGCATCGTCGGCGGCACCGCCCTGATGCGCCCGATGCGCGGCCACGATGACGTCATATCGAAACCCCTGGGGTGTTTGAGCGGCGAACAGGCCGGTTCGGTCTTGTGTGCCTGTCACGCTGGCACCTTCGCCGGTCCACAGCGCGTCTGTTACTGCCAATCCCGGTGCCGCGGCTGAATGCTGATCGAGCGCTGACAGAACGTCGTGGATGATCCGCTGACTGACGCAGGGACGTGCAACATCGTGGATCAGAACCCGTGTGACGCCTTGATCCGCCAGCGCCTGCAGCCCGTTGCGAACCGAGGCGGCGCGGTCATCACCACCTTGGGCAAGAATCAGGTCGGTGTCACCAAACTCTGACCAGGCGGATTTGTCTTCGGGAGAAAGAACAAGAACGATGTGCTCGACCTCGTCGCGGAATTTGCCCAACGTCCAGTCGGCAACACGACGCCCGGCAAGGGTTTGCCACTGTTTGGGGGTGCCGCCCCCCGCACGTTGCCCCCGTCCGGCGGCGACGATAATGGCGGCGGTTGTCATGGGCATTGCTCTCCTGCGGGTCGTCTTTGTTTAGGGGGCGGTGAAGGCAGAGGCAATCACCTGCGTAATATCGCCTAAAAAATAGGCAAGCGATGATTTGACGGGCTTGTGACGCTGCGATTTGTTGTTCATATGCGGGGAACTCGATATCAACGGCCTCAATTGCCCAAGGATTAAGCACATTGCCCCTGCGCCTAGCTGAAAAGGATGTGAGCCCGCCGGTGCTGTTGGCACCCATGGCCGGAATCACTGATCGCCCGTTTCGTGATCTGGTGATGCGCTTTGGCGCGGGTCTGGTTGTCAGCGAAATGGTTGCCAGCCAGGAAATGGTTCAGGCCAAGCCCGGTGTCCGCGAACGCGCAGAATTGTCTGCTGACGTGGAAAACACGGCCGTGCAACTGGCCGGGCGCGAGGCGTATTGGATGGCCGAGGCGGCCCGGCAGGTGGCAGATCGCGGCGCGCGGGTCATTGACATAAATATGGGGTGCCCGGCCAAGAAGGTCACCAACGGATACTCTGGTTCGGCGCTGCTGAAGACACCGGATCACGCGCTGACACTGATCGAGGCGGTAGTTGATGCCGTTGACATACCGGTGACGCTAAAGACGCGATTGGGGTGGGATGACAGATTGCTGAACGCGCCCGATGTGGCGCGGCGGGCGCAGGATGCTGGCATTGGCATGGTCACGATCCACGGGCGCACGCGGTGTCAGTTCTACAAAGGAAGGGCCGACTGGACCGCAATCAGAGCGGTAAAAGAAGCGGTGTCGATTCCGGTCATTGCAAATGGCGATATCGTGGATACCGAGACAGCACAAACAGCGCTGGAACAATCCGGTGGTGATGGCGTCATGGTTGGACGTGGTGCGCAGGGCAAGCCGTGGCTGTTGGCGCAGGTCTGTCAAGATTTATTCGGCGCAGAAGCACCGCAAGTTCCACAAGGGGCGGATCTGACCGAGATGGTACAGGCGCATTATCAGTCCATGCTGGTGTTTTATGGTCGGGATCTGGGCCTGCGCGTCGCGCGCAAGCATTTGGGATGGTACATGGATCAAGCTGCCACGCCGACATTGCTGCGGCGTGCTGTACTGACCTCACGCGATACAGATGAGGTTTTGCGATTGCTTGTCGATGCATTGGCGCAGGATTCGGAGCGGGCAGCATGACGTCGGATCAGAATATCTGGGCCTCGTTGCCGGTTCCGGCATTTATCATTGATGCCGATGATCGGATTGTAGATGTCAATTCGTCGGGCGAGGGGTTTTTGAATGCTTCGCGCAAGTCGGTGATCGGACATCCGGTGTGGGACCAGATCGCGGTGGATGCGCCATTGGAAGAGGCGTTTGAGCGCGCCCGCGACCATGGAACGCCGCTGTTCGTTAATGATGTGGATGTTGGATCAGGCAGCCGCGCTCCTTTGCAGTGCGCGTTGCAGATCGCGCCGCTGGTCGGGAATCCGGGTTCTATGGTGATGATCATTTCGCCGCGGGAACTGGCCGGGCGGATGACGCAGAGCCACACGGTAAAATCGGCGGCGCAATCGGCCATCGGCATGGCCGAAATACTGGCACATGAGATCAAGAACCCGCTGGCGGGGATCACGGGTGCGGCACAGTTGCTGAGCATGAATATCTCGCCGCAAGACCTTGAACTGACGGATCTTATTGTCGCAGAAAGCCGGCGCATAGTTAAGCTGCTGGAGCAGGTGGAACAGTTTGGCAACCTGTCAGAGCCAGATTTCAAGCCCGTCAACATTCATGACGTTCTGGATCGGGCCAGAAGGTCGGCGTTGTTGGGGTTTGGCGCCCATATGACGATCATCGAAGATTATGATCCTTCGTTGCCGGTGGCGTTTGGCGATCCTGACCAATTGCTGCAAGTCGTGCTGAATTTGCTCAAAAACGCGTCGGAAGCGGCCGGTGCCGAAGGGGGCACAATACGGCTGCGCACGTATTTCGAACATTCATTCCGCCTGCGCCGCAGCGACGGTTCAGGGCATTCGCTGCCGTTGCAGGTTGAAATTATCGATGATGGTCCGGGTTTGCCGCAGAAAATTAGGGCAGACATTTTTGACCCTTTCGTTTCCGGGCGCGAGAACGGAACCGGGTTGGGGTTGGCCTTGGTGAGCAAGATCATCTCGGACCATAACGGATGGATTTCTGTGGATTCCGTGCCTGGGCGCACCGTTTTTCGCCTGTCGCTGCGGCGTGCGCCGCGGGACACAGTTGAAGAGGAGAACACCTGATGGACGGTACAGTACTGGTTGCTGACGACGATCGCACGATCCGCACGGTTCTGACGCAGGCCTTGACGCGGGCAGGGTGCAAGGTCCACGCGACATCCTCGCTGACCACCCTGATGCGCTGGGTCGGTGAAGGGAAAGGCGACGTGGTGATCTCGGACGTGGTCATGCCTGACGGGAACGGGTTGGAAATGCTGCCCAAGATCGCAGAGGACCGACCCGGACTGCCTGTCATCGTGATTTCAGCCCAGAATACGATCATGACGGCCATTCAGGCGGCAGAGGCCGAGGCCTACGATTACTTGCCCAAACCGTTTGATCTGCCTGATCTGATGAAGCGTACGGCGCGGGCGTTAGAGCAAAAGCAACGCGCGCAGCCTGAACCGACAACGGAGAGAAGTGAGAGACCGGAAGAGTTGCCCCTGGTTGGGCGAACACCGGTAATGCAGGCTTTGTACCGGCTGGTGGCGCGGGTAATGAATACCGATCTGTCGGTGATGATTTCGGGTGAAAGTGGTACAGGAAAGTCGCTTATCGCGCGGGCAATTCACGATTTTTCGGATCGGCGTACATTGCCCTTTGTCACGGTTACGGCTGCTGATCTGCGTGAACTGGAAGGACCGGCCCGTGTCATGGCGCGTGTGCGGGGCGGGACGTTGTTGATCGACGAAATCGCGGATATCGATGACGAGGTGCAGGCCCGCATTGTTCGCATGATGGACGCGCCGGGCGATCACGTTCCGCGTTTCATGGCCACGAACCAGTCTGACCTGACGGATGCAATGGAAAGCGGACGGGTCCGGCAGGATTTGTATTACCGCCTTTGCGGGGCAACGATTCATGTTCCCGCGCTGCGTGAACGGGTTGATGATATTCCGTTGCTGGCCGAACATTTCCTTGCGCGGGAAGAACGCGAAAGCGGCGCGAAACGCTGGTTGAACCCCGAAGCGGTTGAGCTGGTGCGCCGTTATTCGTGGCCCGGTAACGTTCGGCAGCTGGAAAATGCGGTTCGCAGGCTTAGCCTGACCAGCCGGGCCGACGAGATTACAAAGATCGAGGTTGAAACCGTTCTTGGAAGCCAGCCCGAAGCCGAACCGGTTCTGGGTGCGGGAGAGCGCGAGAAACTGTCGGCCTCGGTCGAGCGTCACCTACGGCGCTACTTTGATTTGCATGGCAATATGTTGCCGCCTCCGGGCCTGTATCAGCGGATATTACGCGAAGTTGAGGCACCTTTGATCGAAATTGCCCTGGAAGGGACGGGCGGAAATCAGGCAAAATGTGCGGATTTACTAGGGATTAACCGAAATACGCTGAGAAAAAAGATTACAGACCTAGATATTCAGGTGACACGCCGCCGCAAACTGATGTAATATGGCCACACAAACCGTGGCATCCGGGTAATTAGCTGGAAATGACCACGACATATGGCGGTAAGCCGCTTTGGCGGCACATCAGGATGAGGGCAGAAGGTGGCAACCCGGGCACAGAACCGGCCAATCCTATCGATCAATCGGTGGCGCAAGTCCCGAAGATTGCGTAATTTCGGTAACCTTGGGCTGGTTGTCCTGGGACCTGTTCTTACGCTTGCGACTTATCTTGTCATTGGACCATTCAACCTTGATGCTGCGGCGCCCACGCTGCGGCTGATACTGTTGGCTGATCTTGTTTATGTTCTGGTTGTCGCGGCGCTGGTTCTAAGCCAGCTGGGCAACCTGATCGCGGCGCGACGTGCCAAGTCGGCGGGGTCCAGACTGCACCTCAGGCTGATTGGCGTGTTTACGTTGCTGGCACTGGTGCCGACGGTAACCGTAGCAATCTTTGCCGGGCTGACCGTGAATATCGGTATGGAGGGGTGGTTTTCGGACCGCGTTCGGCAGGTTGTCGGGTCGTCCCTGTCAGCGGCAGAAGCCTATGAACAGGAACACCGGCAAGGGTTGATGCAGGACGCCACGGTTCTGGCGCGTTTTCTGGACAACGCACGGTCGGTCGATTTCTATATTACCGACGCTGAACTGCGCGAAGTTCTTGCACAGGGTCAGGCGCAGATTCAACGCGGTCTTCGCGAAGCGTATGTCATTGACGGCAGTGGGGAAATTCGGGCGCGGGGCGATCGGTCCTACCTGTTTGATTTCGAACGCCCCACGCCGGAGCAGATTGTCGAAGTCGAAGACGAAGGCATTGTTATCATTGCGGACTGGGCAAACAACGAATTTCGCGCGCTGTTGCCGCTGAATGCCCATCTGGATCGGTATCTGTATGTCAGCAGAGAAGTGGACGGGCAGCTGTTGACCCTGCTGGATGACACCAAGGAGACGGCGCAGTTCTATCAGCAGCTGGAAAACGAACGTGGCAGGGTGCTGTTTGAATTTGGCCTGCTGTATCTTGGTTTTGCGGTGATCCTGATTTTGGCGGCGGTATCGCTGGGCATGTGGTTTGCGGAACGGTTGTCGCGGCCCGTTGGTCGCCTGACAACAGCCGCTCAGCGCGTGGGGGCCGGGGATCTGAGCGTGCAGGTCATCGAAGAGGCCAGCGACGACGAAATTGCGATGCTTGGCCGGTATTTCAACCAGATGACCCGTCAGCTAAAGGGTCAGCGCGATACCTTGCTGGAGAACACCCAGCAAATTGAAAGCCGCCGACGCCTGTTTGATTCCGTGCTGAGTTCTGTCACGTCGGGCGTTGTTGGTTTGGATTCAGATGGTTGCGTGACTTTCGTGAATCGTTCGGCAGAGCGGTTATTGGGCTGGTCGGGTGGTGAACAAAGCCTTGCGCTTGGCATCGCGGTTCCGGAATTCCTGCCCTTGTTCGAAACCCTAAAGCAGGGAACACAAGAGGCGGTTCAGGGTGAAATCAAGGTGACCCGAAAGGGGCAACAGGAAAACCTGCTGGTAAGAATGGCGACAAGACGTGGTGAAAATGGTGGGTTGGAAGGGTACGTTGTGGCCTTTGATGACGTGACCGATCTGGTCAGCGCACAGCGAATGGCCGCATGGGGCGACGTGGCCCGGCGTATTGCCCATGAAATCAAGAACCCGCTTACGCCAATTCAGTTGAGCGCCGAAAGGATCAAGCGCAAGTTCTCTCGCAAGCTGGAAGAAGAGGATAGTGCAAGCCTTGAATCCATGACGGATGTTATCGTTCGGCAGACAAATGACCTGCGTCGGATCGTCGATGAGTTTTCCAAGTTTGCACGAATGCCAGAGCCGGAAACCCAGGATGAGGACATTGTCGGCCTTGTGCGCGAAGCGGTGCTGTTGCAGCAGGCAGGCCAGCCGGGTGTCAAGATCGATGCCGAGTACCCGGATCAGTCGATCATTGGCGACGTCGATTCCACGATGCTGAGTCAGGCGCTGACAAACTTAATCAAAAACGCAGGCGAAGCTATTGAAAGCCTGAAACAAAAACGTCCACCGGATAACCTGAAGCCGCAGATAAAGGTCAAGGTATCTGATGATGACGAAGGGGTGCTGATCACTATAGCCGATAACGGAATCGGGCTGCCGGAAGATCGGGCGCGGCTGTTTGAGCCCTATGTGACGACACGCGACGAGGGGACAGGTCTGGGCCTGCCAATCGTCAAGAAAATCATAGAAGAACATGGCGGAGCGCTGACATTGGAAGATGCGCCCGTCTTTGACGGACAGGACCATTTTGGCGCGATGGCCGTGATCCGATTGCCCGGGGGAAATACGTCCTCCTCCGCTGCGCCGAAGAAAAAGCAGGCAATTAGAACCAAAACGAAAGCAGGCTAAACATGAGCGACATTCTGATCGTAGATGATGAACGCGATATTCGCGAATTGGTGTCCGATATTTTGAAGGACGAAGGCTATACAACCCGGCTGGCTGGTAACTCCGACGATTGCATGGCCGAGATAAACTCTGAACCTCCGGGGCTGTTGATCCTTGATATTTGGCTCAAGGACAGCCGGATGGACGGCATCGACATCCTTAAGTCGGTGAAAAGAGACAACCCGGATGTGCCGGTCGTGATTATTTCAGGTCACGGAAACATCGAAATAGCCGTCGCGGCGATCAAGCAGGGGGCTTATGACTTTATCGAAAAGCCCTTTAACATTGATCAATTGATGGTCGTCATACGCCGCGCGATGGAAACCTCGCGTTTGCGGCGCGAAAACGCATCGTTGAAGCGCAAGGAAATCAGCAGTTCGGACATGATCGGCAAGTCGGGATCATTCCGGACAATGCTGGGCCAGTTGGAAAAAGTAACAAAGTCAAACGGCCGTATCATGCTGAGCGGGCCTGCCGGGTCGGGCAAGGAAATCGCGGCGCGTTATATCCATGCCCATTCCAACCGCGCCAACGGGCCGTTTGTGACGGTCAATTGTGCCGGCGTTGAACCCGAGCGGATGGAAGAAATGCTTTTTGGCCGCGAAACGAATGAGCGCGGCATTGAATCCGGCCTGCTGGAAGAAGCCCATGGCGGGGTCGTTTATTTCGACGAGGTTGCCGATATGCCGCTGGGCACCCAATCCAAGATCCTGCGCGTTCTTGTGGATCAGCAGTTTCAAAGGGTTGGAGGTTCGGACAAGGTTCGCGTTGATTTGCGGGTTATTTCGTCGACCAACAAAGATCTTGAGCACGAGATTGCAGCAGACCGGTTCCGCGAAGAGCTTTACCACCGGCTGAACGTGGTTCCGATCGCGGTTCCATCGCTGGAGGAACGGCGCGAAGATATCCCGGTTCTGGCGCAGCACTTTATTGAAATGTGCAATGAGGCGCAGGGCTTACCGCTTCGTGAACTGACCGAAGAGGCCGTGGCGCTGTTGCAGACAATGACTTGGCCCGGAAACGTGCGGCAACTGAAGAACCTGATCGAACGTGTGTTGATATTGGGCGACAACACTGGTCCGATTGATGCGCGTGAATTGCCGAATGACGAGGAAAAGGCCGAGGAAGATGGCCGCGTTGTTCTGTCGGGTGCATTGGCCACGCTGCCGCTGCGTGAAGCGCGTGAGGCGTTTGAACGAGAGTATCTGTTAACGCAAATCAACCGTTTCGGGGGCAATATCAGCCGCACCGCAAGCTTTGTCGGGATGGAGCGCAGCGCGTTACATCGCAAGCTGAAATCGCTGGGTGTCGTCACATCGAACAAATCCGGTGCGCGGGTCGCGCATGTTGACGAGCACGAACCGGCGGAGTGATTTTGCCCGGTAGGTGAACTCAGGTTTTGGTAGGGTCTGTTCGGGCCGTGATAACAGTACGTTCCGGTGTTTTTAAACCTGCTGCATAGCGTTGCGGGGGCAGTGAATTGTTTATCGTGCCGCAGCGGCATATGATTTACGCGTTTCAGACCTGTCTGAGCCGCTGTACAACCTGCGCATGACAGATTCCTTTCGCACACTTCTGCAAGTTATCCTGCTTTGGATTGCAGGGCTTGGGGCCGCCACACAGTTCGCCAAAATTGCAATTCCGTTTGCCGATGTCGGCCTGTTGTATCCGGACAATGCTGACGCGATTGGCTGGATGTTGTCGATTATCAGTCTGACAGGTGTGTTTCTGGGCGCGATGTCGGGGGCGATCGTTGGTCAGGTGGGCCCGTCCAAGCTGCTGATGTCCGGTCTTGTCCTGGGTGGGGCAATTTCCCTGTTTCAGGCGACGGTACCGGGTTTTCACCTGATGCTGGCAAGCCGCATTATCGAAGGGCTGTCGCATCTGGCAATTGCCGTGGCCGCGCCGACCCTGATTGCGCAAATCACGCAGGGCAAAGCCCGAAACATGGCAATGGTGCTGTGGAGTACATTTTTTGGTGTGGCGTTCGCGCTGAACGCATGGTTTGGCATTCCGTTCGTCAGTCGATTTGGGTTGCCCTCGTTTTTCGCCCTTCATGGTGTGCTGATGCTGGTAATCGCCGCATCTGTGTTTCTTTTTCCGGCGCGGGTCGAAGGCGAAGCTTCGGGTGAGTCGAACTGGAGTTTTGCGTCATTTATCGAGGCGAATATTCGTTCCTACCGGTCACCGTTCATTTCGGCACCGGCAATCGGTTGGTTGTTTTACACGCTGACCTTTGTTTCGCTGCTGGCAATACTGCCGGGTAGGTTGCCCGAAGATGTAAGTGCGTCTGTCGCCGGTTTCATGCCATTGGCCGGGATCATCATGTCATGGGCGTTTGTTCCGTTACTTTTGAATTTCATGTCGTGCATTGCGGTGGTTAACCTTGGTTTTGGCCTGGGAATACTGGCGATTGTGAGCTTGTATTTTGGCGCCCCGCTGGCGTTTGCCTGTGTCGCATTGTTTGCGGTTTTGGGGCTGGTGCAGGGCGGCAGTTTTGCTGCGGTACCTGAACTGAATGCTTCGGTCGAGGATCAGGCACTGAGCTATGGCGCAATGGCGCAGACCGGTAATGCCGGGAACCTGTTGGGAACACCTGTTTTGCTGGCCATATTGTGGCGCACCAGCGACGTGGGAATGTTTGCAACCGTCATTGGATTTTATGGAATCGCAATCGCATTCAACATTTGGCTGGGTCGCCAACGCAGGATTGCCAACGCCAAATTGGCGTGATCCGGCATGGGCCGGATGCCATAGATCAGCCAGCCTGACCGGGCGAAATGATCTGGAACGTTCCGTCGTCGAATTTTACAAAACAGGAGTTGGTGTTCAGCGGTGGCAGAGTGGTTGTGCGTGATGGCTGAACCTGAGATTTTACATTTTGTTTGCAGGGCGGCAAACTGATGGGCCTGAAACCCTTTGCGGCCATACACTGCGCTTCGACATTGGCGCGCAGACCTTCGTTGACATCGACGGTATAGATGCGCCCGGGTTCCCACCATCCGCCGGTTCGGTAACAACGTCCAACGCCGTCGCAATATGTTCGACCGGGCCAATAGATCGGCGGACCTTGCCTGACCTGATTGGCGACGGGTGCGTCGTTCAATGCCTTTACCTGACATTGAGTGGTTTCTGTCTGCGCCTTGGAAACGGATTCACCCTCGCGGTAATACATTGAAAGCGGTCCGCAGGATGACAGGAGCATTGTGGTAAAAAGTAAACGAAACATTGTTTTCATAAGGTTATCTTGCCTCAGAAGGTGGGCTATGACAATTCAATTGACCGCCAAGGGGGCATCTGTCATTCAAAACGCTCAGGCAGAGGGGCCAGGGATATGAAGGTCATTATTTGCGGTGCCGGTCAGGTTGGTTGGCAGATCGCGCGGCACCTGTCGGGCGAACTGAACGATGTTACCGTTGTTGACAATAACCCCGATCTGGTGCGCCGGGCGACGGAAACCCTGGATGTTCAGGGTATCGCCGGGTTTGCCAGTTATCCCGACGTTCTGGAGCGAGCAGGGGCGCGTGACGCCGACATGATCATCGCCGCGACGCATTCTGACGAAGTGAACATGGTCACCTGCCAAATGGCGCATTCGGTGTTTTCGATACAGCGCAAGATCGCCCGATTGCGTTCGAAATCCTATCTTGAGGCGATCCATTCGGACCTTTATCGCCGCGATCATCTGCCGATTGATGTCGTAATCAGCCCCGAACGCGAAGTCGCCGCTGCCGCCATGCGTCGGCTGTCAGCGCCTTCGGCGTTCGACACGGAAATTTTCATGGACGGAAAGGCCCAGTTGCTGGGTATTCGGATAGACGAAGATTGCCCGGTTGTGAACACGCCCTTGCGACAGCTGACCGATCTGTTTTCGACCCTCAGCTCGATTGTTGTGGGTGTTCGGCGTGATGGTTCCTTGTTTGCACCGGAATCCGGCGATCAGCTGTTTGTTGGGGACGAATGTTATGTCTTTACCAGCGTAAAGGATCTTGACCGAACTATGGAAGTGTTCGGCAAAACCCAAAAGAAACAGGACCGGATTGTCATAGTTGGTGGCGGCAATGTCGGGCTGGAAGTCGCAAAAACACTGGAAGAACGCGAAAGCCGCGTGCGGGCAAAGGTGATCGAGCGTGATCGACAAAGCGCCGAAAAAGCGGCTGAAGCATTGGAACGCACCATTGTCCTGAATGGTGACGGGCTGGATTCCGCATTGCTGAGCGAGGCGGGGATCGAGCGGGCAGATGCGATGCTGGCCGTTACAGACGATGACCGTACGAATATGCTGGCCGCTGTGCGGGCCAAGGCGGACGGTTGCGCGCTGGCCATTGCGCTGATCAACGATCCCAGCATGGTCGCGTTGATGGGGCCGCTTGGAATTGACGCATATATCAACCCGCGTGCAACAACCGTCAGCTCGATCTTGCGTCACATCCGGCACGGGCGGGTCCGGCAGGTTTATTCTATCGGGGATGCAGAGGCCGAAGTGATCGAGGCCGAAGTTTTGTCAACCTCGCCCATGGCCGGCCAGAAACTGCGCGATATCGACTTTCCCGAAGGTGTGCTGGTTGGCGCGGTTCAAAAAGGGGATGAGGTCATGCGCCCAACCGGTAGTCTGCGCATTGACGAAAAGGACGTCGTTGCCATTTTCGCGATGGCCGATGATGTGCCAGAGGTCGAGCGACTGATGCAGGTTTCGATCGATTTCTTCTGATGAAACGCGCGCGACAACAGCAGATTGGGGTAATGCGGCGCTTGCCGCTGTTCCTGCTGATCTGGGGCGCTGCTTCGCTGACAATGTGGATACCGGCGATATACGCATTGGCGCTTGACGATCATCCGACATCCAGATCGTTTTTCTATTCAGGATTACTGGGCCTTTTCATAGTTTCGATGGTCGCGCTGGCGATGCTGAACCGGCAACCCAAGAGGGGAACGCTGGGACAGTTGGCCGTTCTGTTGGCTGTGTTCACGGTTTTGCCCCTGTTTTTGGCCGTGCCACTGCATGACGCACTGGGCAACACAACATTCCTGAATGCTTACTTCGACATGGTCAGCGCGTTGACGACGACCGGTGCCGATCTGTTTCCCGACCCGTCGCGCCTTACAGGGCCACTGCATTTGTGGCGCGCGCTTGTGGGGTGGATGGGTGGATTGCTGATGTGGATATCGGCTGCTGCGATCTTAGCGCCGCTGTCTCTGGGTGGTTTCGAAGTCACGGCGCGCGGACAACCGGGCCGACCGGTTTCGGGCGTTGCGCAAAGCGAAAAGGTTGATCCGCGTGGTCGGCTGTTGCGGGTGACGCGTACACTGGCACCGGTCTACACCGGTTTGACCGTCGTTATCTGGATTCTGCTGCTGATTGCCGGGGAAACAGGGCTGACTGCCGTGTGTCATGCGATGTCTGTCATGGCCACGTCCGGTATATCACCTGTCGGAGGGTTGGAGGGATCGACGGCTGGAATTACCGGCGAATTGATACTGTTCCTGTTTCTGTTCTTTGCCTTGTCTCGGCTTACATTTTCGGCAGATACCGCGACCAGCGGTTACTCTCGGCTGGACAGGGATCCAGAGTTTCGGATTGGTCTGATGATCGTTCTGGCGGTCGCGTTGCTGTTGTTCTTTCGCGTTCTGGCGGGCGTTAACGAAATTGGGGGGCAGGTCGAACCCTTGCAGGCCTTGCACGTCATGTGGGGCATGTTGTTCACGGTGATGTCGTTTTTGACAACCACCGGGTTCGAAAGCGCGAACTGGAACGATTCACAACAATTGTCAGGGTTGGGAACGCCCGGGTTGATCCTGATGGGGCTTGCGCTGATCGGTGGCGGTGTTGCCACCACTGCCGGAGGTGTAAAACTGTTGCGGGTGTTTGCGCTGTATCTGAACGGGGCGCGGGAAATCGACCGGCTGATACATCCGTCTTCGGTCAGTGGCGAGGGCGGCGGTAATCGCAGGGTCCAAAGTGATGGCGCGTTTATTGCGTGGATTTTCCTGATGTTATTCGCAATTTCGCTGGCGGTATTTGATGTATTGCTGGCCGCGACAGGGGTTGGTTTTGAACATGCAATGGTGTTGAGCGTGGCCGCGTTGAGCACAACGGGACCGTTGATCGAGCTGGCAACGGACGTTCCGATCCGGTTGGTTGACCTGGGCGCTGGCGCAAAAATAACCATGTGCGCGGCAATGGTTATTGGCCGTTTGGAAACACTGGCGATCATCGCGCTGGTCACGCCGGCGCTATGGCGGGAATAGTTCGCCGGGGTCGATGCCATGCTAGTGCCTGATTTTTCATCTGGAATATCTTGTCGTCGCACTCCATACTCACCCAGACGGAGCGCGTTGATCCGCAGCGCGTAGCAAGAACAATGGCGAGATTATAAAAACATGGCTTCGGACAGACAAAATCTTCAGGACGCGTTCCTGAACAATGTACGGAAAGCGAAAGTCCCGGTCACGATTTTCCTGATCAACGGCGTAAAACTGCAGGGTGTCATCACCTGGTTCGACAATTTCTGCGTATTGTTGCGCCGCGACGGACAGTCGCAGTTGGTATACAAACATGCGATTTCGACGATCATGCCGTCGCAACCGATCAGCCTGTATGAGGGCGAAGACGCCTCTTGATGGAACATGACAGGGCGCGCACCCGTGCTTGGGTGCTGCACCCCGAGATAAAATCAGACGACGAGCGCCGGTTACCTGAACCGGCACTTGGCGAAGCCGTGGCATTGGCTGCGGCTTTGCCCGATCTGGATGTGATCGGATCAGATATCGTGCGCCTGCAACGGGCACAGGCCGGTTTGTTGTTCGGCAGTGGTAAGATCGAAGAGCTTGGCGAAAAGTTTCACGACGAAAAAGTCGAGTTGGTTCTGATCGACGGGCCGGTAACCCCGGTTCAGCAACGAAATCTTGAAAAGGCGTGGAAGGTCAAAATCCTTGACCGTACGGGACTGATCCTTGAGATATTCTCGGACCGTGCGCGTACGCGAGAAGGTGTTTTGCAGGTTGAGATGGCCGCGCTTAGTTATCAGCGTACGCGGCTGGTTCGGGCATGGACACACCTTGAACGGCAACGTGGCGGACTGGGATTTGTGGGTGGTCCGGGTGAAACCCAGATCGAGGCCGACCGCCGCGCCATTGATGAACAGCTTGTTCGGTTGCGTCGGCAGCTTCAGAAAGTTGTGAAAACCCGCACCTTGCATCGTGCGGCCCGGGCAAAGGTTCCTTATCCGATCGTTGCGCTGGTGGGCTATACGAACGCAGGTAAATCAACATTGTTTAACCGGCTGACCGGGGCCGAGGTCATGGCCAAGGATATGCTGTTCGCCACGCTGGACCCGACAATGCGGCGCGTTGAACTGCCGGACGGGCCCGAGGTGATACTGTCGGATACCGTTGGTTTTATCTCGAACCTACCAACAGAATTGGTGGCATCGTTCCGGGCGACATTGGAAGAGGTGCTTGGCGCTGACCTGATCGTGCATGTCCGCGACATCAGTCATGAAGATACCGAGGCGCAGGCGCAGGATGTCGAGGCGATTCTGGGATCGCTTGGGGTCGAGGACGACAGGGCTCGACTGGAGGTTTGGAACAAGGTCGATCTGTTGCCGCCCGAAGACAAGGAGGCCACACTTGCCAGGGCTGACCGCGACCCCGAGATTTTCGCCATATCGGCCATAACCGGCGAAGGTGTGGATCATCTGCTGTCGGAAATTGCCACCAAATTGCAGGGCGTCCGGTATGAGACGACCATTAACCTGAGTTTCGCCGAAGGGGATAAACGCGCATGGCTGTTTCGGCAGGATGTCGTGCGTTCAGAGGACCAAACGGAAGATGGGTTCGAAATCACCGTTTTGTGGACCGACAAACAGGCTGCGCAGTTTTCAGGTTTGTAAAACCCGGTTGGCGTGAGTTTTGCGTTACCATGATTGAGGGAGAGCCATGTCAAAAGATGAAAACGCAAGGGTGTATCTGGATGGTTTTCTGAATGTGCCTGCTGACAGGTTGGACGCGGTCAGTGCGGCATTACCGCAGCACATTGCACTGACGCGATCAGAAAAAGGCTGTGTTTCATTTGAGGTTACAGAAGATGTGAACCGTCCGGGCCGATTCAACGTTTCGGAAATCTTTGAGGATCAGGTGGCGTTTGACGCGCATCAAAGCCGTACCAAGGGGTCGGACTGGTTCGCTGTGACCGAGGGGATTCCGCGGGAATACTCTGTTACCGGACGCGGCGACTTAGAAGTTTTGGATTTACCGGCTGTTTAACCGCTGATCTGACGCTGATGATCTTCGTCGTCAAACCAACCCAACAGGGACTGAATTTTGTTGTCGCTGGTCAGTTCCCACTCCTCCCAACCGCGCGTTACAACCTGATTGCCGGTTTCGGCGTGGTGCCCTTCGAGAGTCCAGACAAAGATGGCATGGGTACCGGCCCAACGCATCATATCGCAGCGCACTTCGAGATCGGGGAATTCGGTGTAAAACCCACGCACCATGCCAGCTATTGCGGCACGACCGGTTAGCGGGTCCCCTCGGTTTATTATGATCTGGCCGTCTGGTGCGAAAAAACTGGCGACGGCTTCGGCGTCGCCCGAGCTCCAGGCGATTGCATAATCCCGTGCAAGATTGTTCAGGGTGTCGCGTACGCTTCCCAAGAAATCCCCCCTAAAGCGGTGGCTGACGCAGGAATGGTACGCGAAAATGGCCGTATCCGTCCACGTTGGCAGGGCTAAAGGGGCGGTGAACCGCCGAGGGAGAACGATCCGGCAGTTTGTTTTCAATT
>JBPCWT010000003.1:0-28540 GCA_051009255.1 Ruegeria sp.
GGATCAACCCGACCGGCTGGGCCCGGACGACAACACGTTCTGGAGCGCCCTGCTGGAACGGCGCAACACCACGAACTACAACGTGACAACTGCTTCGCTGGCATATGGTGCCCGGCGAACGTTTTCCGATCGCTTGTATGTCGAAGGCGCTGGTGGCTTTGCGCTTTCGAACTCGGACGACGCCTATGGGACCAATCGGAAATTCCGGTATTTCATCCTGCCATTCCGGTCTGAATGGGACAAACGCGACAACAAGGTCAGCGCCACGAAAGGGTTCTATCTGGATTCAAATGCGATGCCATTCATCGGGTTTTCGGACACCGGGTCCGGTCTGCGATTGTTTTTTGACGGGCGCAGTTACCTGAATGTTGGTGGATCAGGGCGTTTGATTTTGGCCGGGCGGGTTCAAGTGGGGTCTGTCATCGGGCCATCCGCAAGCAGCATTTCCCCTGATTTTCTGTTTTTCTCGGGCGGTGCCGGTTCGGTTCGCGGCCAGCCTTATGAAAGTCTGGGCATCCCGGTAGGCAATGATATTGCCGGCGGTAAATCGTTTTTGGGGCTTTCCGCCGAAGTTCGCGGCAAAATAACCGAAAAGCTGTCACTGGTCGGATTTTACGATTATGGCGCGGTCGACGAAACGTCTTATGTAACCGCCAACGCAGAATATCACGCGGGCGCAGGTTTAGGTGTAAGGTACGATCTGGGCGGGTTTGGCCCTCTTCGCTTTGATCTGGCTTATCCGGTTCAGGGCGACACGGGTGAAGGCCTGCAGTTCTACATCGGGATCGGACAGGCGTTTTGATCAAACGGATTTCATATCCCCTGCTTGTCGTCACCTTGACGATCGGCCTGCCCCCAGCGGCGCAGGCGCAAGAGGATGACGGCGGAATGCTGTCGGATTTCCTGCAAGACACCTTGTCAGGCGAGAACCGTAACGTCGAGGTCAAAGGGTTACAGGGCGCGCTGAGTGCAAAGGCCACAATCGAAGAAATCACGGTCGCAGACGACGAAGGTGTCTGGCTTACAATCAAGAACGCTGAACTGGATTGGAACCGTCTGGCGCTGATCCGTGGACAGTTTTCGGTGAACGCACTGACGGCGCAGGAAATAGACATTGCCCGTGCACCCGGTGCCACGACAACCGCGACACCTCCGCCGTCGGCAGAAACACAACCGTTCCAGTTGCCAGAGTTGCCCGTCGCCATCGAAATCGGCGAAATCCGCATAAACAACCTGTCGTTGGGCGAACCGTTGATTGGGGTGGCAGCTGATCTGGAGGTAACGGGTCGCCTGTCCCTAGCAAACGGAGCTTTGGACACAAATTTGGGCGTCACGCGTCTGGACCGGCCCGGAGATTCCGTAAATTTGACCGCGCAGTTTGAAAACGAAACCAGCCAGATCACGCTTGATCTGGATGTTGCAGAGGCCTCGGGTGGGCTGATTTCCACAGCGCTCAAGATACCTGACAGCCCCCCCATTGGCCTGACCGCCAAGGGATCTGGTCCGGTCACTGATTTTACCGCCGATATCTCGCTAAGCAGTGACAATGTTCAGCGCGTGGCAGGGCAGGTGCGTTTGCGCGAGGTTCCGGCAGCCGAAGACGCAACCTTGAACGGGATCGCCTTTGCAACTGATCTGAGCGGCGACCTGACACCATTTCTGGCCCAGGATCTGGATCCGTTTTTTGGAACCGACACGCGCCTTGTTCTGGATGGTCAGGCCGATCCTGATGGGTCCGTCGATATCACGGACCTGGACATAACATCTCAGGCGCTCAGACTGGAAGGTGAGTTGGATCTTGCCGCTGGCGGGTCTTTGCGAAAGGCCGCTTTGCAGGCCCGCATTACGCCGCCTGACGGTGACAAGGTCGTCTTGCCGGTCGCCAATGGTGACACCTCGATCGGCGCGGCACAGCTTTCTGCGCTGTTCGACCAAAAGAATGGAAACTTTTGGGATCTAAGTCTGACCGCAGATGAATTTGCGTCGCCTCAGCTAGAGTTGGACTCGGCCCATCTGACCGGCCAAGGCACGCTTGAGCAGGGCGAAAAACTCAAGGTCGACGGAGACGTCCAGGCGGCCCTGAACGGCATTAACATGTCCGACCCTGCGATGGAGGCCGCCCTTGGTGACCGGATCACGCTGGATGGCCTGTTCGATTACGGATCTGATCAGACCCTGAAACTGTCCGGGTTCGAGTTGGTTGGCGCGGATTATACACTAGGCGCAGATGCGCTTGTCAGTGGTCTGACAAGCGGTCTTCGTGTTGACGGGTCCGCATCTTTGGACGCAACCGATCTGTCACGGTTTTCGGAATTGGCCAAGATGGAACTTGGTGGTTCGGTGTCGGCACAGGTTCAAGGTAACGGTTCGCCGCTGGAGGGCAGCTTTGACGGTAAGTTGTCCCTTTCAGGGTCCAACCTGTCCGCGGGGCGCGATGATATCGACCCACTGATAAGCGGGGAAACCACCATAACGCTGGATGCCAAACGCGGTGCGGATGGCGTGACCATTCGTGATTTTACAATCAACGGCGATGCGCTGGTGGCCCAGGCCAGCGGTATTGTCACTACCCCCCTGGGCAATGTGAAAATTGATGGTCAGGCATCGGTCAATGCCCCTGATCTGGCCGTGTTTTCCGGCCTTGCACAACGTGAACTTGGCGGATCGTTTCAGGGACAGATTGACGGAAGTGGAAGCGTACAATCGCTGGAGTTCGACGCAAAAGCCGAGGTTTCAGGTCAGAATATCAAAACCGGAATGCCCGATATTGATCCACTGTTGGAAGGAAAGGTTTCTATCAATCTTGACGCGGCTAATACCGGTGAACAGATCATTATCCGCAGCGCGACCGTAAACGGTAAGGTCCTGACAGCAGATGTCGCTGCCACGATCAATGACCCGACGGGGAATTTCACCGTCGAAGGCGAAGCTAAGGTAGATACACCAGACCTTTCCGTGTTCTCTGGCCTTGCCGGGGTCGATCTGACAGGAACCGTTCAGGCCAGCGCAAAGGGCAGCGCCGAAAAGGACAGCAAGCACTTTGATATTCAGGCAAATGTTGCTGCCAACCAAATCAGCACTGGAATCGAAATTGTAGACAAGCTGATTCAGGGCCGCACCACGCTGGATGTGAACGCCGCCAACGATGCCGAGGGTCTGGATATTCAGACTTTCCGACTAAACGGGACTGCCTTGTCAGCGCGGGCGGCGGGCAAACTGGATCCGGGCGCGGGTGGGTTGAACTTCACGGCGTCGCTTGACGATCTCGCCCGTGTATCGGCAACGGTTTCCGGCCCTTTGAAACTTGATGGCAATATCTCACCCACGGGATCGGGATTGGAAGGCAATGTTCGTCTAAGCGGCCCCGACAGCTCGTTCGCTGATCTCGTCGGTTCCGTCACCAGTGAAGGCGCTGCCGATCTGGACTTTGACGCCAAGCTGAACCGTCTTGAACGGTTTGCCCCGGAATTTCCCGGCAGTATTTCGGCCATTGGATCGGCAACGCGCGACAATGGTGTCTGGACGATTGATGCCAAGGCGGAAGGCCCTGCACAGGTAAACGCCGTCGTGGCCGGAACGTTCGAAGAAACGTCTGGCAACGCCGACCTGACCGCAAAGGGCGGCGTTAACATCGGTATAGCCAACAGGTTCATTTCACCCAACAAAATCGATGGGCAAGCGCAATTTGATGTCGTGCTGAAAGGTCAGCCGGGTCTGGACGCTGTCAGCGGAACAATCACGACATCCGGCACAAACATGGCCATTCCGTCAATCGGGCAGACAATCACCGGAATTGGCGGATCGGTAAATCTGGCCCAAAGCCAGGCCACAGTTTCGCTGCAAGGTGGGGTGCGGGCCGGCGGTAACTTTACTGTAAGTGGCCCGGTTGGGCTGAACCCACCCTTCAATGTGCAACTCACGACCGCATTGAACAATCTCGTTCTGACAGACAAACTGCTGTATGAAACCACTTTGAACGGTCAGATCGTTATGGCTGGCGCTCTGGTTGGAAACAGCTCGATCGCGGGGCAAATCAACTTTGGTGAAACCAATATCAACCTTGCTGCGGCCTCTGGCGCGGTCGGCGCGGCGCCGATACCGCCCATTCAGCATATTGGTGAATCCCCGGCAGAATTTCAAACCCGTGAAAGAGCGGATCTGGTTGAAAAAGAGGGCAAATCCAAAAACCAGTCCCGGATTGCGCTGGATGTATCCCTGTTGGCACCAAAGGCCTTATTCGTTCGGGGCCGGGGCGTGAATGCAGAATTGGGCGGCAGCATTCGGATTGCAGGAACAACAACTTCGGTCATTCCCTCCGGTCAGATCGAACTGATCCGGGGCAATCTGGATATTCTGGGCAGAAGGTTGGCGTTGACCAAGGGTCTGGTCACCCTGCAAGGGGACCTGACGCCGTATATCGAATTCGCGTCTTCTGCCAGCACATCTGATGGAACCGCATCCATCGAAATCTCTGGCCCGCTGGACTCTCCGAAAGTCGAAGTGACATCAGACCCAGAGCGCCCCGCCGAAGAGGCATTGGCGATGTTGTTATTCGGAAACCGTTTTTCGCAAATTTCACCCTTTTTGATCGCACAGATGGCCGCATCTATGGCGCAGTTAAGTGGCGCTGGCGGGGATGCAACCAAAGGCGTTAGGGATGCCACCGGTGTTGACACGGTCGATGTCGGCGCGTCCGAAGGCGGCGCTGGCCGATTGGGTGCGGGCGCGTATCTGAGCGATAATTTGTATACGGATTTCACGGTGAACACCGAAGGCGACACCGAGGTGAACCTGAACTTGGATGTATCTGACAGCTTTACCGTCCGCGGGAGCGTCGATGGCCGGGGTGAGACAGGAATTGGCGTATTTTTCGAGCGTGATTACTAGCGTCACCCCCATCAGGTGACTTGACCCCAAGAGTTAGCCATGCAGGATCACCGCCAGAGCGATCCGGTCCAACATGACATTTACCACCAGACCTGAAATATCCGGCACATTCGGCGTTGTAACCAGTACACACTGGATCGCGTCGGCTGTTGGCATGAAAATCCTTGAACAGGGCGGCAACGCGTTTGATGCCGCTGCTGCCACAGGATTTGTTCTGAATGTCGTGGAGCCGCATCTGAACGGCCCCCTCGGTGACATGCCGATGCTGATAAAACCAGCAGCAGATGACGAACCGACAATGGTATGCGGACAGGGACCTGCCCCGTCTGGTGCAACAATCGCGCATTACAGGGACCTGGGCCTGACACGAATACCCGGCACTGGTTTTCTGGCCGCTGTTGTTCCCGGTGCTTTTGATGCATGGATGATCACGCTGCGGGATCATGGATCATTGCCCTTACGGGACATTCTGGAGCCCGCAATTCATTACGCAGGCAAGGGCCACCCTGTTTTGCCGAGGGTTGCAAACACTATCGCCGGATTGTCGGAATTCTTTCAGCGGGAATGGCCCAGTTCGTTCGATACATGGTTACCGAACGGGGCTGCGCCGGTTGCGGGTCAATTGATGCGGAACCCCCAGTTGGCAGACACATGGCAGCGCCTGCTTGATCACGCGGAGTCAGTTTCAGACCGGGTTCAGCAAATTGAACTGGCGCGTCAGGCGTTTTATCGCGGTTTTGCTGCCGAAGCCATCGACGGCTTTGTTAACAACACCAGTGCAATGGATGCATCTGGCCGCTGTCACAAGGGCGTATTGACCGCGCAGGACATGGCCGATTGGCAAGCGCATTATGAACCGCCCTTGTCGACCGAGTATCATGGCTGGTCGGTCTGGAAAGGCGGGGTATGGACCCAAGGCCCGACGCTGTTGCAATCGCTGAACATTCTGTCGGATTTTGACTTGCCAGAGTCGACCAGTGAACGCTTTGTTCACTTGACGACCGAGGCCATGAAATTGGGCTTTGCTGATCGCGAAGCATATTATGGCGACCCTGATCAAACCGAAATTCCAATCGGTCAATTGCTGTCGGCGGAGTATGCAGAGCAGCGACGTAAGTTGATCGCCGATACAGCCTCGGCCCAGCAACGTCCGGGGCGGCTTTCGGGGTATGATGGATGGGCGGATGCTGCTGTCAGACATGCGGCAGAACAGTACCAGCCATTTGATCAGGTCGGATCAGGTGAACCCACGATGGCGCATCTGACGGAAAAGCGCGGTGATACCGTACATCTGGATGTCGTCGACCGTTGGGGCAACATGGTTTCTGCAACCCCTTCTGGGGGTTGGCTGCAATCTTCGCCGGTCATTCCCGGGTTGGGGATGCCATTGAACACGCGCGCGCAGATGTTCTGGCTGGAGGACGGCTTGCCAAACTCGCTTGCCCCGGGTCGTCGTCCGCGCACGACGCTGTCGCCGACAATGGCGCGTGCGCCTGACGGTCGCGAACTTGCGTTTGGCACCCCCGGAGGTGACCAGCAGGACCAGTGGCAATTGATTTATCTGCTTCGGTTGGTGCATAAAAAAATGAACTTGCAGGAAGCCATCGACGCGCCACTGTTTCATACGGCGCATTTCCAAAGCTCGTTCTATCCGCGCGAAACGCGCCCACGCCATCTGATGATCGAGCCGGGTTTCGGGGACGGCGTAATCAATGACCTCAGGAAACGGGGCCATGACATAGAGGTTGCCGAGCCCTGGAGCGTTGGCCGCCTGACCGCGGCCAGCCGTTCTGTAGATGGTTTACTGCACGCAGCCGCAACGCCAAGGTTAATGCAGGCATACGCGGTCGGGCGCTGACGCTTTACGACTTGCGCCGAATGCCAATTGGCTGGCCGATCTGTGGTGCGGGCGACAAACCTTTATGATCTTCGACCATGCGCTGCATTCGGGTCACTGCCCAATCCGGATAGGGAACGGACCGACCCGTTTTGTGGCTTACATTCATGAACAGCGCTTCTTGGGTTGCACAAATCACATCATCTTTTTCGGACAACATTTCCGAGAAATAGTGGCCGCGCTTTTGGTCGGCATCCAGCATCCTGATAAGGTAATAGAACCGCTCGCCCTCGCGAACTTCGCGCAGGAAATGCAGATGAGATTGAATTACGTAGGGGCCCTGCCCGACCGAGCTTACCTGACCCTCTCCAAGCCCAAGGTGATTGGCCATCATCGCCTCGAGCCCCATGTCGAAGGCAACACCGTAAAAACCCACATTCATGTGACCGTTGTAGTCGATCCATTCCGGTTTGACTGTAAAACCCCTGATTTCGACCGGTGCCGGATAAGGGCCGTCATGGCCACCGGTAGGTATTGAATCAGCGCTAGCATCCATTCTGACGTCACCTTTTGGAAAATAAATTGAACAATGAAACCGTCTGAACAAATCGACGGGGCGTATTCAATCTTGAAAGGATATCAGGATTTTTCAATCCCTGCAGGCAAGATACAGCGCCGGCAAACGCAAGGCTGATGTCATCAAAGGGAAAAGGCGACCCATTTCCGGGCCGCCTTTCCCAATTTGCTTTGCGTTACTCTGCCGCGATAGCGTCGTCGATCTTGTCGACGCGGATAGCCGAAAACTTGAACTCGGGGATCTTGCCGTAGGGATCAATGGCCGAATTGGTCAGGATGTTCGCGGCTGCTTCGACATATGCAAAGGGAATGAACACCATATCCTCGGCAATGGCGCGGTCTGCCCGCACCATGATTGCAATCGAACCGCGTCGTGTGGTCAGTCGGACCATCTCGCCCGGTTCGATCCCCATCAGCTTGAGCGTTCGGGGGTTCATTGAACAGTTTGCCTCGGGCTCTACCGCATCCAGAACCGCTGCGCGGCGGGTCATCGAACCCGTGTGCCAGTGCTCTAACTGACGCCCGGTTGTGGCAATCATCGGGTATTCTTCGTCCGGTGCCTCGTCGGGCGGAATGACACTGGCCGGGGTAAATTTGGCCCTGCCATCCGCACGGGGGAAGCCATCACCAAACACGATCGACTGACCGGGGTCAGTTTCACTGAGCGACGGATAGGTAATGGTTTCTGTCTTCAAACGCTCCCACGTGATGTTGTCCAGCGAATTCATCGTCAGCTTCATCTCGTCAAAAACCTGGGCCACGTCGGTGTAATCCCAGTCCAACCCGATCCTCTGGGCCAGATCGACGGTGATCGCCCAATCCTCGCGCGCCTCGCCCGGAGGCGCGACGGCGGGGCGCACGCGTTGCACCTGCCGATTGGTGTTCGACACGGTGCCGTTCTTGTCATACAGCGCAGATGCCGGCAGGATGATGTCGGCATAGTTGGCCGTTTCCGTCAAAAAGATATCCTGAACGATCATCAGCTCCAGTTTGGCCAACGCTTCACGCGCATGACCAACATCCGGGTCGGACATGGCCGGGTTTTCGCCCAGAATATACATGCCTTTGATATTACCGGCATAAACCTGATCGATGATCTCGGTTACCGTCAGACCTTTTTCATTCGAGAAATCGTCAGAATTCCAGACATTGTTGAACTTGGCGCGGATGTCGTCGTCGGTGACTGACTGATAATCCGGCAGGAACATCGGGATCAAGCCCGCGTCGGACGCGCCCTGCACGTTGTTTTGTCCGCGCAGCGGGTGCAGGCCCGCCCCCGGTTTTCCAACATTGCCGGTCATCAACGCCAGCGAGATCAGGCAACGCGAATTGTCGGTGCCGTGAATGTGCTGGCTGATGCCCATGCCCCAGAAAATCAAACCAGCCTCGGCCCCAGCAAAGATGCGGGCAACCCGGCGCAGTTGATCCGGTTCGATGCCACAGATTTCCGACATCTTTTCAGGCGCGAACTGGCGCAGATGCGCTTTCTCGGCCTCCCAGTTTTCGGTCCAACGGTGGATGTACTTGCTGTCATACAGCTCTTCCTCGACGATCACGTTCATGATCGCGTTCAGCATCGAAACATCGGCCCCCGGACGGAACTGCAACATCTCGGTTGCAAACTTGCGCATACCGACACCGCGCGGGTCCATGACAATCAGTTGGCCGCCACGCTTGGTGAACTGCTTAAAGAAGGTCGCGGCAACTGGGTGGTTTTCGATCGGGTTGGCCCCAATGATGATTGCCACGTCCGCGTTTTCGATCTCGTTAAACGTTGCGGTCACAGCGCCGGACCCAACATTTTCAATCAGCGCCGCCACGGATGATGCGTGGCACAGGCGCGTGCAGTGATCAACATTATTGTGTTTAAAGCCCTGCCGGATGAACTTTTGAAACAGATACGCTTCTTCGTTGGTGCATTTGGCCGAACCGAATCCCGCAACGCTGCGTGGGTCTTTGTCGCTCAGGGCCATCAGCTTGGTCGCGGCCAGATCCATCGCCTCTTCCCAGCTTGCTTCGCGGAAATGGGTCGACAGGTCACCGGGATCGACATTCAGCCCTTTGGCCGGGGCGTCCTCGCGCCGGATCAGCGGTTTGGTCAGGCGGTGCGGGTGGTGGATATAGTCGAATCCAAACCGGCCCTTGACGCATAACCGGCCCTCGTTCGCCGGACCATTGATGCCCTCGGCATATTTAACTTTGCCATCTTTGACCTTGAGGCTGACCTTGCACCCCACGCCACAGAACGGGCAGACGCTTTCGGTTTCGCGGTCATAATCCTTGCTGTCGCCGACCTGGTTTTCATCCAGCGCGGTGGCAGGCATCAACGCGCCTGTCGGGCAGGCCTGAACACATTCACCGCAAGCAACACAGGTTGAATCGCCCATCGGATCGTTCTGATCGAACACCACCTGAGAGGTATGACCACGACCGGCCATGCCAATCACATCGTTGACCTGCACATCGCGGCAGGCGCGAACGCACAGGTTGCAGTTGATGCAGGCATCCAGATTGACACGCATCGCAACATGGCTGTCATCCAGCAGCGGAATTTTCTCGGCCTCTTTTGCCGGGAAACGACTGTTGCTGACATCCGTTAGCCCGGCCATGTCCCAAAAGTGGCTGGATTTATCGTGCGCTTCTTCGGGCTGGTCGGCCACAAGCAGTTCCATAACCATTGCGCGGGATTTTTCGGCGCGGTCAGTGTCGGTTTTCACGACCATTCCGTCTGTTGCTGGCCGCACGCAGGACGCAACCAGCGTGCGCTCGCCCTCGACCTCGACCATGCAGGCGCGGCAGTTGCCGTCCGGTTTGTAACCCGGCGCGGGCTTGTGGCACAGATGCGGGATTATCAGGCCCCGGCCATTTGCCGCGTCCCAGATTGTTGTGCCCTCTGGCACTGTTACGTCGTCGCCGTTCAGGCTGAAGGTGACGGTCTTGGTTTCGCTTGCGTCAAGCATGGCTGTCTCCTTCAAATTTCGTTGGCGAAGTGTTTCATAACCAGACGGATCGGATTCGGGGCGGCCTGCCCCAGGCCGCAGATTGATGCGTCTGCCATGACCTGACACAGGTCTTCCAGCAGCTCTGTGTCCCAGCTATCGGCCTGCATCAGTTTCACCGCCTTTTCACAACCCGCCCGGCAGGGTGTGCATTGGCCACAGCTTTCATCCTCGAAAAACCGCAGCATGTTCAGCGCGGCATCACGGGCTGTATCCTGATCAGACAAAACCACAACGGCCGCCGACCCGATAAAGGTGCCCAGCGGCTGCAACGTGTCAAAATCCAGAGGAACATCGTCAATCGTGGCAGGCAACAGGCCCGACGACGGCCCACCGGGTTGATACGCTTTGAAAACATGGCCCTCGGCCATTCCTCCGGCGGCCTCTATGACATCCAGAATTGTCGACCCCGCTGGCAGCAGGTAGACCCCAGGCTTTGCAACCCGACCCGAGACCGAATAGCTGCGCAAACCTTTGCGGCCATTCTTTTCCGTACTGTTCAGTACCTCTGGACCTTCACGGCAAATCTTGGACACCCAGTGCAGCGTTTCCACGTTGTGCACCAGCGTTGGACGATTAAATACGCCAACCTCAGCCACAAAAGGCGGCCTGTGACGCGGCAAGCCTTTCTTGCCCTCGATGGATTCGATCATCGCGGATTCTTCGCCGCAGATATAAGCACCCGCACCACGGCGAAGATCGACATAACCTTTTGCGACGATCCCTGCGTTCTCTAGGGCGGCAATCTCTCGCCGCAGGATCTCTAGTACCGCGGGGTATTCGTCACGCATGTAGATAAAACATGTCTCGGCCTCGACCGCCCATGCGGCAATCAGCATGCCCTCAAGGAACACATGCGGGGTACGTTCCAGATAACAGCGGTCCTTGAACGTGCCCGGCTCTCCTTCATCACCGTTTACGGCAAGATAGCGCGGGCCTTCGTTCATTCGGACAAAGCCCCATTTCTTGCCTGACGGGAAACCGGCACCGCCAAGGCCGCGCAGACCCGACGCCAGAATGTCGTCCTGCACTTGTTCCCAATCCCCCGCCTCGCGTAGCTGTTGCAGCTTGGTGTATCCGCCATTGTCCGCGTAGTCGGCCAAAGTTTCATAATCGGGCAGATGGGCGTGGGTATCACCAGCGCTGATCGCGGCAGTTACCTTTTCGGGCGTGGCATGGTCGATATGGTTGCGCCCAATTTCCAGCACTGGTGCTGTGTCACACCGACCCATACATGGCGCGCGCAATACGCGAACCTCTGTGGGATCAAGCCCGTCTTCCAGCGCCTTTTGCAATTGTTGGGCACCCGCCATTTCGCAGGACAGGGAATCGCAAACCCGGATGGTCAACGCAGGCGGTGGTGCCTCGTCTTCTTTCACAACATCGAAATGGGCATAGAACGTTGCAGTTTCATAGATTTCGGCCTGACCAAACCGCATTTCAACGGCCAGCGCAGCGATGTGGTCGGCGCTGATGCACCCGTGTTCATCCTGAATCAAATGAAGAAATTCGATCAGCAGGTCGCGGCGACGTGGCCTGTCACCCAACAGGCGGGTAATTTCAACCTGCGCCTCGTCCGTGAACTGACGGCCCTTGGGCGTATGCCGCCCTGTGCCTTTACCTGACTTCCCGACGCCCTTTGGCGCGCCTGATGGCTTGGTATCCAATGGTGCCATGATGCCCTCCGATTCAGGCCTTCGTCTCTCATCAGCAGATCATATCGTCAAATCGCAAAATCGAATGGTACGATAACGACAGTTTATCACCGTAATGACGCCACGACTGCACGCAATGCCTCGACTGTCGGCAATTCAGGCTCGCGCGACAGTGTCGCCAGGCAAATTGGCTTGCTGACAACGGGATCGACCAACGGTAATACCCGCGTTCCCTTGAGATCGCCCAGCGCCCGCACCAGAACGCGTGGAACCACGGTTGCCGCCAAACCCTCGCGCGCCATGACCATTGATGCCGTAAACCCGCTGGTTTCGGCCACGACATGCGGGTGCAATCCCTGTTCCGAGAATATACGATCTAGAATGCGGCGGTTCTGCATTTGCGGCTCTAACAGGCTGATCGGAAACTCGGCCACCTTGGACCACGGGATGGGACCCGTTGCATCCGTCATATGTGCAGGAACAAGCAGAACATAGGTTTCTTCGTACAATGGCTGCACCTGCCGCAGATCGGTGCCTATGCTGTCGCCATAGGTGACACCGGCATCAATACTGCCTTCATCCAGCCGGTGCTGTATCGATGTCGCCGACATGGTTTCAATTCGGCTGAGCAGGCGTGGGTGGGCTTGCTGCAACCGTTTGATCAGACGTCCGGTAAAGGCAATCGCTGTAGGAATAACCCCAAGGATCAGCGTCCCCGTGATCTCGCCTCGGGCTGCCAGCACTTGCTGTTCCAATGCTTTTGTATCGTCAAGGATGCGCCGCGCGAGGCGCACCATCATTTCGCCTTCTTCGGTCAATCCCTGGAACCGGTTTGCGCGGCGGACGATGGAAACGCCCAGACGTTCCTCGAGGTTTCGGATTCGCATCGAAAAAGCGGGCTGTGAAATACCGCATTCCTGCGCCGCCTTTGCAAAATGGCGATGCCGCGCAAGTGCGCTTAGCAATTGCAGGTCACGGATTTCGATCATGTCGGGCCCCGACTGTTACCAGCGATAAGGCAGGATAACCGCATCGCCAGTCAGGAACAGGCCCTAAGTGATCAGGTGTTGAACAGGAAATGCATCACGTCACCGTCCTTGACGACGTAACCTTTTCCTTCTGCCCTCATCTTTCCGGCTTCTTTGGCGCCCTGCTCTCCGTCGCAGGAGATGTAGTCGTCAAAGGTAATGGTTTCTGCACGAATGAACCCTTTTTCGAAATCGCCGTGGATGACGCCCGCAGCCTGCGGTGCCGCGGTGCCTTCACGAATGGTCCAAGCGCGCGCCTCCTTCGGGCCGACAGTAAAATAGGTTTCAAGCTTCAACAGGTCATAACCGGCGCGGATCAGGCGATCGAGGCCGGGTTCATCCAGCCCCATTTCCTCCAGGAACATCTGCGCCTCGTCTTCTTCGAGAAGGCTGATTTCCTCTTCGATCTTGGCGCTGATGATAACATGCGCGTTGCCTTGGTCCGCTGCCATTTGGGCAACGCGGGCCGAATGTTCGTTGCCGGTGGCAGATTCCTCTTCGGAGACGTTGCAGACATAAAGAACCGGTTTGGTCGTCAGCAATTGCAGTGTTTTCCATGCCCTTGAGTCTTCGGCGCTGACGTCGACCAGACGCGCGGGCTTGCCACTTTCCAGCATTTCTTGCGCAGCGGCCAACAGGCGATCCTGTTGCTGGGATTCCTTGTCGTTACCCTTTAGCTTGCGCACCAGGTTGGTGCGACGCTTTTCGATGCTTTCAAGATCGGCCAGCATCAGTTCGGTTTCGATGGTATCGGCGTCGGCAACCGGATCAACGCGGCCTTCGACATGGGTTACATCACCGTCTTCGAAACAGCGCAGAACATGGGCAATTGCGTCCACTTCGCGAATGTTGGCCAGAAACTGGTTTCCCAACCCTTCACCTTTTGACGCGCCTTTTACCAGTCCCGCAATGTCGACAAATGTCATGCGGGTTGGAATGATCTGACGCGACTTGGCGATTGCGGCCAGCTGATCCAGACGGTCATCGGGAACTGCGACATCACCGACATTTGGTTCAATCGTACAAAAAGGGAAGTTCGCTGCCTGCGCAGCCGCGGTTTTGGTCAACGCATTGAAGAGGGTCGACTTGCCGACATTCGGCAAACCCACGATTCCCATTTTAAAGCCCATGACGGTCTCCTGAAGCCATTCGACGGCTGCTTCTATGCATGTCCGTGGAAATGCGCAAGCTGGACAAAAAGTCTCAACCTGAGCCTTATTTGACACATCCCGGAATTGTTGAAATCCGGTTCGCTTGTTCGAGTTGAAACAGGTGCACTACCATGGGCAATTAGCGAATTGCCAAGTTATTAATGATGTAGACTATGACAATGAAATACCTTTTTGCTTTCCTTGCGCTGCTTGTTCCGGCCACTGCTGTTCATTCCCAAACACTAATTCTGGGTGCGGGGTACGCTGATTACTCTGACAGCAGTTCCGAGGATCAGGCGATCATTTCCGTAGAATACCAGCACAACCCATTTCACGAGGCCACTCGATTCAGCGCGACTTGGGGCGGTGTTGCCACTGTCGATGCAGATGGTGATTTTCACCTGGGCCTAGGGTTGATCGGCTTTTACACTTTTGCTGATCGCTGGTTTCTGGAAGGCAGCATTATGCCGGGATACTATCATGCGGGTAACGATCTGAACGATCTGGGCGGCGATTTTCAAATTCGCAGTTTGCTGGGCTTGGGCTACACGCTGAACAATGGCAACAAACTGTCACTGGCGGCCTCGCATAAATCAAACGCCAGTACAGAAGATGATAACCCCGGTGTAAACGAGCTTCAGCTTCGGTATCACATTGCGTTCTGAAGACGTGTTGTCGGTGCGGGATTGATTTTCCGGGAAAGTTTCTGCACATCAGGTCGAAACCTGAATGCAAGGACATCAGATGACCCGTATCGACGCAAAGTTCGCGGCCCTGAAGGCCGAAGGGAAAAAGGCGTTTGTCGCCTATGTCATGGCAGGCGATCCCGACTATGACACCTCGTTAGAGGTGGTCAGGGGTTTGCCCGGTGCCGGTGTGGATGTCATCGAACTGGGACTGCCCTTTACCGATCCCATGGCGGACGGGCCCACGATTCAAGCTGCTGGCCAACGTGCCCTTGATCGTGGAATGACCCTGCAACGGACCCTCGATCTGGCGCGGGCATTCCGCGAAACTGATGACACAACGCCGATTGTATTGATGGGGTATTACAACCCGATCTACAGCCGTGGCGTCGATCGGTTTCTGACAGACGCCAAGGCTGCAGGCATTGATGGGTTGATTGTTGTGGACCTGCCCCCGGAAGAGGACGAGGAACTGTGCCTGCCAGCGCAGGCCGCCGGGTTGAATTTCATTCGCCTTGCAACCCCGACCACGGACGACAAGCGGCTGCCGCGCGTGCTGCAGAACACATCTGGTTTCGTCTACTATGTCTCGATTACCGGCATTACCGGCGCTGCCGAGGCCGAAGCCGGAAATGTTGGCCCCGAAGTTGCGCGGATCAAGTCCGCGACAGACCTGCCGGTTATCGTCGGTTTTGGCATCAATACGCCTGAAAAATCCCGCGCAATCGCCGGTATTGCGGATGGGGCCGTCGTCGGGTCGGCCATTGTCAGCCAGATTGGTGCCGGAAAACCGGTGAACGAAGTTCTGGATTTCGTCAAAACGCTTTCAGACGGTGCGCACAGCGCCTGAAATCCCGGATACTTTGGTTTTTGTTTAGCCGCAGTTGGTTGTGTTCCACCTGCGGTTTCTTCATTCCTCTGTCTTCGCAGGCTCTGACCGTCTGGGCCTTTGATGCCGGTTGCGACAACTCATCACGAAAAGTGAGCGTTGCGGCCTGCCGCATTAATTGGTAAAGAAATTTAACCAATGCTGCGAAGGCCCGATACCATGACTGTCATTACCAACATCGAAGACCTCAGACGGATCTACGAACGTCGCGTACCGCGCATGTTTTACGATTATGCGGAAAGCGGCAGTTGGACCGAACAGACATTTCGTGACAACAGCTCGGATTTTGAAAAAATTCGTCTTCGTCAAAGGGTGGCCGTGGATATGGCCGGACGCACGACCGCGTCGCAGATGATTGGTCAGGATGTTTCGATGCCGGTTGCACTGGCCCCGGTTGGTTTGACAGGCATGCAACATGCCGATGGCGAGATGAAGGCGGCCAAGGCGGCGGAAGAATTCGGTGTTCCCTTTACTCTGTCCACGATGTCGATCAATTCGATCGAGGATGTGGCCGAACACACGAATGCGCCGTTCTGGTTTCAACTCTACACAATGAAGGACGATGATTACGTCAGTCGGCTGATCCAACGCGCAAAAGACGCCAAGTGTTCGGCACTGGTCATCACGCTGGACCTGCAAATTCTTGGCCAGCGTCACAAAGATCTGAAAAACGGCCTGTCTGCACCGCCAAAACTGACCGCGAAAACCCTCGCCAACCTGATGACCAAATGGGCTTGGGGTATCGAAATGCTTGGGGCCCAACGGCGCGAGTTTGGCAACATCGTGGGCCATGTCGAAGGAATTTCCGATGCTTCTTCACTGGGGGCATGGACGGCAGAGCAGTTTGATCCCAGCCTTGACTGGACCAAGGTCGAAAAGCTGATGGAGCAATGGGGCGGAAAGGTGATTCTGAAGGGTATTCTGGATGCCGAAGACGCCAAGATGGCGGCCAAGCTGGGTGCCGACGCCATCATAGTATCCAACCACGGCGGTCGCCAACTGGACGGCGCGCTTAGCTCGATCCGGGTGCTTCCTGAAATCATGGACGCCGTCGGTGGAGACGTCGAAGTGCATCTGGACAGCGGCATTCGTTCCGGGCAAGACGTGCTCAAAGCCTTGGCGCTGGGTGCCAAGGGAACCTATGTCGGTCGTGCCTATATCTATGGGCTTGGCGCCATGGGCCAAAAGGGGGTTCGTACCTCGCTGGAAGTTATTCAGAAGGAACTGGATACCACCATGGCGCTGTGCGGTGAACGAAACGTTGCCGATCTTGGGCGGCACAACCTGCTGGTTCCCGAAGACTTTGGCGGTCGCTGGCAGAATTAGTCCGCATATGGCCGGAATGGGCAGAATCCCCTCTTTTCAACACTGATGAATCGAGTTATAGGCGCGTCTTCACGCGGGCATACAGCCTTGGAGGATGCCCGCCCTTACATTGGAGAATTAACATGGCTGGTGAGATTCCTGATCTCAAAGCTCTGGAACGGACGGGGACAGGCAAGGGCGCCGCTCGTCAGGCACGCCGCGACGGCATGGTTCCGGGCATTGTATTTGGTGGCGACAAAGAGCCGCTGCCGATTCAAATTCCGTTCAACGAACTGTTCAAGCGCCTGAAGGCCGGACGGTTCAAGTCGACCCTTTGGAACCTGAAGGTTGACGGCCACGAAGACGTGCGCGTTATCTGCCGTGATGTGCAGCGTGACATCGTCAAGGACCTGCCGACCCACCTGGACCTGATGCGACTGCGCCGGACCACAAAGATCGCTTTGTATATCCCCGTAGACTTCATCAACGAGGAAGAGGCTCCTGGCATCAAAAAAGGCGGCGTTCTGACTGTTGTCCGCCCCGAAGTTGAATTGCTCTGCACCGCGGGTGACATTCCTGAAAAGATCACGGTTGATCTGACAGGCATGGAAATCAACGACGTTGCGACCATTTCGTCGGTTGATCTGCCCGGCGGCACCAAGCCGACAATCGACCGCGATTTCGTGATCGCAAACGTTTCGGCACCAACAGGCCTCACCACTGATGAAGACGAAGAAGGTGAAGGCGAAGAGGGCGAAGTTGAAGTCGCAGCAGACGAAGTCGAAGTCATCGGTGAAGAAGAATAATTTGCTGATCGACTGATACGTATTTAAACGGGGTCCTTCGGGGCCCCGTTTTTGTTTCCATCGTTTGAATGTTTATATTCACGTTTTTGCAGTTATACTCTCGAACAGCGGTCAATTTTTCGGACCGCCCGGCACAGGCATCTTGGCCAACGGGAGAGAGATTATGAAAACGCATTTTCTATCAACGGTATCTGCAATTGGAGTTTTATTGTTAGGCGCCTCGGGGCATTCGGCCCATGCCCAGGTGCAGGATACGTTACCCAGCAAAGACGAAGTCGCACAGCGTTTCACTTCGGATCATTTCTCGCCCTATGCAGGGCGAACATTCCCCACCACGGTTCTGTGGGGTGACACACATCTTCACACACAGGTTTCGGTTGACGCCGGCACAATGACGCGCCTGACGCAGGAAGACGCATTCAAATTTGCCCGCGGCGAAGAAGTCACGACCACGCATGGCCTTCAGGCCAAGTTGGGCCGACCCTTGGACTGGCTGGTGATATCGGATCACGCCGAGATGTATGGGCTGATGCCGCAATTGCTGGGCGGCGATCAGGAAATTCTTGCCACTGAACAAGGCAAATCCTGGTACGACGCACTGACCAGCGGCGATGATGATCTTGTATTCAACACCGCCATGGAAATCGTCGCGTCGCTTTCGGGTGATGTTCCACCGATCGACAACCCCAAGGCCACCAAGAAAGCGTGGCATGAATACACGGCACTGGCAGACCGATATAACGAACCCGGCGTGTTCACGGCGCTGATCGGGTACGAATGGACGTCCGAAGGGGGCGACAACATCCACCGAAACGTGATCTTCCGCGACGGGTCGGCGCTGGCAAACCACGTCTTGCCGTTCTCGCAATTTGACAGCAAGAACCCCGAGGACTTGTGGGCGCATCTGGCGGAATACGAAGAAAAATCAGGCGGGGACGTGCTGGCGATCCCGCATAACGGCAACCTGTCCAATGGTCGCCTTTTTTCAGTTTCCAATTTTGACGGATCGCCCCTGACCGAAGATCTGGCGCGGCTGCGCGCACGGTTTGAACCGGTAATCGAAACAACGCAAATCAAGGGCGACAGCGAGGCGCACCCCTTCCTCAGCCCGGATGACGAGTTTGCCGATTTCGACACTTGGGATGCGTCGAACCTGAACGGCACCGAGGCCAAGACCGAGGATATGCTGCAATACGAATACTCTCGCGAAGCCTATAAAACCGGTCTTTTGTTAGAAGAGCAATTGGGCATCAACCCATTCAAGGTAGGACAAATCGGATCGACGGATGCCCATACCGGCCTGGCCGCTGTTGAAGAAGACAACTTTTTCGGCAAGCATTCGGGCGTCGAACCGGAACCCAACCGGTGGGAGCATCTGGTTATCGAGGCACCCGATCCAGAGTTCACGATTTATGGCTGGAAACAGGCATCTGGCGGGTATGCCGCTGTTTGGGCGACGGAAAACACAAGAGAAGCGATCTTTGACGCGATGGAACGCCGCGAGGTTTACGGCACAACGGGTTCACGCATCATGGTCAGGTTCTTTGGCGGCTGGGATTTCGCGGAAGACGACGCTCTTTCCCGCCTGCCTGCTGATATCGGTTATGCCAAGGGCGTTCCCATGGGCGGGGACTTACCGGCACAATCTGGTGACGGTTCTCCGAACTTCCTTATTGCCGCGCTCAAGGATCCCTACAGCGGCAATCTGGACCGGGTTCAGGTTATCAAGGGGTGGCTGAACACAGACGGAACACGCGGCGAAAAGGTATATGACGTGGCCTGGGGTGGGGATCGTCAGCCCGGCGCAGATGGAAAACTGCCGGATATTGGCAACACGGTCGACGTTGAAAATGCGACCTGGACCAATACGATCGGCGCGCCAGAATTGATTACCTTTTGGCAGGACCCGGATTTCGATCCGTCTTTGAAAGCGTTCTATTATGTAAGGGTTATCGAAATTCCCACGCCCCGCTGGACAGCTTACGAGGCCAAGCGTTTCGACGTTCAGATGGATTCCGAGGTTCCAATGACGACGACGGAACGCGCCTACACCTCGCCCATCTGGTACACGCCCAAGGGTTAGTATTGGTCTGGCGGTCATGTTTGGTCGCCACCCGACTGGATTTTCCTGCCCATTCAGGGCATGAGGGCAGTTGGGCAACCAATACGGCGTGAGGCAACGTGATGCAGATTTTTGTCGGGCTGGGAAATCCGGGGGCGAAATATGCCCAAAACCGGCACAATATCGGCTTTATGTCAGTTGACCGAATTGCCGATGACCACGGATTCGGCCCATGGAAATCCAAGTTTCAGGGTGAAATCGCCGAAGGCCGATTGGGAACCGAAAAGGTTCTGTTACTGAAACCAATGACGTCCATGAACCGGTCAGGGCAGTCGGTTGGCGAGGCGATGCGGTTTTACAAACTGGATTCGACGGATGTGACCGTCTTTCACGACGAACTGGATCTGGTACCGGGGAAAGTTCGGGTAAAGGCAGGCGGCGGACACGCAGGCCACAACGGTCTGCGGTCGATCCATGACCAAATTGGTGCGGCCTACGACCGGGTGCGGCTGGGCATCGGGCATCCGGGTCGCAAGGAACTGGTTTCTCCTTACGTTCTAAGTGATTTTGCCAAGGCTGACGCGGAATGGCTGGACGATGTTCTGCGCGGTGTGTCTGATGGCGCAATAGAACTGGCGGGTGGGGATGGCGGCAAGTTCATGAACGCCGTTGCGTTACGGACATCACCGCCGAGGTCCTCGAAATCCCCCAAGACCGAACCGGCGACAGACCAAAAGCCCAAACCACAGGCAGCCCCACCCGTCGAGCTGGAACCGCGTTCGGCAATGCAAAAGCTGCTGGACAAATTCCGATAGAAACCTGCACAGGGTTGCCGCAACGTATCCGTTGCAGTTGACACGCGAGCGCGCTCCATTACCCACGTCGAGGGAGGAAACTAATGCGCAAATTCGGTAGGTGGCTGGGACGTATTCTGCTGGCATTGATACTGGCCGCAGTTGTCGTCGGGTTTTGGAAACGCGAAGAGCTGCAACGCTTGATGGCAGTCAATTCTCTGTTTTCCAAAGATAAAATTGTCGAAAACTTCTCGAACATGGATGCGGCTTTTCTGACGACACCATTGGCCCGTGGTGACGGGCCGACCAGTGAACTGGCTTATGGCGCAGAGTTCGAACTGCCCAGTGACATGGAAAGCTGGATAGATGATCGCGCGGTTACGTCCCTTCTGGTTATGAAAGACGGAAAAATCCGTTTCGAAGAATACTATCTGGGCACCGGGCCGGAAGATCGAAGGATCTCTTGGTCCATTGCCAAAAGCTTTCTTTCGGCGCTCTTTGGTATTCTGATGAACGAAGGGGCGATTACATCGCTTGATGATCCGGTTGTTCAATATGTGCCAAGGCTAAAGGGCAGTGCCTATGAAACAGCGACGATCCGCAATGTGCTTAACATGGCCAGCGGCGTGACCTTTGACGAGGATTATCTGGACTTCAATTCTGACATCAACCGCATGGGCCGCGTGGTGGCATTGGGCGGTGAACTGGATGAATTTGCGGCATCCCTTCAGGACAGTTTCGCGGAGCCGGGCGAGACATGGCAATATGTGTCTATAGATACGCATGTGGTTGGCATGATTATTCGCGGCGCAACCGGGCGTGGCGTGGCCGATTTGCTGATGGAAAAAATCATCGGCCCGCTGGGGCTGGAACGAGACGGATTTTACATCACGGACGGAACCGGCGTGGCGTTTGCCTTGGGGGGGCTGAATTTTACCACCCGCGACTATGCCCGTTTTGGGCAAATGATCCTTCAGGATGGCAAGTACGGCAGTAAACAGGTCGTGCCAAAAGACTGGATTGCGGAATCAACCGCTGCCAGCGCCCCAACCCAGCCCGGAAAAATCGGTTATGGGTATCAATGGTGGATACCTGTTGGCGCGCGTGATGGCGAGTTCATGGGGCGCGGAATATACGGACAGTACCTGTATTTCGATCAGCCCAAAGGCGTTTTGGTCGTCACCACCGGCGCGGATCGAAAGTTTCGTGAACCCGGCGTGAACGAGCAAAACATCGAAATGTTCCGCAAAATCGAGGAAAGCCTGTAATATGGCCTCATGCAGAAAGAAGACAGCATAAATGTACTGGGGGGCGTGCTCGAATCCTGTTCTCGCACTCCGCTAACCGGATTTTTCCGGGACGGCGCGTGCAACACCTGCCCTGAAGATCGTGGCAGCCACACGGTATGCGCTGTCATGACAGCCGAGTTTCTGGCCTATTCCAAATATGTCGGAAATGATCTGAGCACGCCGCGCCCGGATTTCGATTTTCCCGGTCTACAACCCGGAAACACGTGGTGCCTGTGCGCCGCTCGTTTTTTGCAGGCCCATGACGAAGGTTGCGCCCCAAAGGTTCACCTTGCGGCCACCCACCGACGCGCCTTGGAAATTGTGCCGCTTTCCGTCCTGACACAACATCGCGCGACCGCCTGAATCCGGTCGGGCCAGCCCGGTGTTCAACCGGACCAGCCCTTGTTTCGGGATCAACCCCGCAGTTTCACAAGGTCAGTCATCAAACCTTCGGTTCCGTTATGGACCGTCAGCTTTTCGACCTTGCCGGCGATGGTTTCCAGCGCCTCAAGTTCTTTCAACCGCAGCATAACGGGGTTTTCCGCCATCACCTTCGCGGTGTTCAGCAACGACCGCGTCGCGTTGGTTTCTTCCCACCGCCGGATAACGTTGGCTTCGGCCTGTTTCTCGGCCGCAACCACCGCAGTCAGGATTTCCCGCATCTCGCCGGGCAGGATCACGTCTTTCAGCGCGATCTCACCGACTTCGATGCCGATCTCGGCCATCTTTGTCCGCACGTACTCTGCTGCTTCGGCATCCACCGACACTTTCTCCGCCAGAAGCCGGTCCAACGTCAGCGCGCCCAGCGTTTTGCGGAACGCCAGTTGCATGGCCTGGTGCAGGGCCTCGTTAAAATCCTTGACCGAACCCACCGCCTTGACCGGATCGACAACCCGGTGTTCAGCGCTGAGGTTGACCCGGATTGTCACCCGGTCCTTGGTCAGGATTTCCTGACCTTTTACCTCGTGCGACTGCTGCCGCAAATCAATTTGCTTGACCACGATATTCCGGTTGGCATTCCAGAACGCGTGCAAACCGGGGTTCAACTGCCCGACCTGCACGCCATCGACCGTCAGCAGACCTGTATGCCCTTCGGCTACTTCGATCTGGATCAGGAACGCACCCAGTCCGGCCCATCGCAGCCGCCGTGCGACATCGCTGGAAACGGCCATCGTTTCAGTAAGCTGATGCCGCTCGACCGTCCAGATACCAGCGTCATTCCAGGCCAGCGTCCGCATTTCGGGTGTCAAAACCCTGGCGGGTTGATCATCCCGCAGCAGGATTACGACCTCTTCAGCTTCGGCCCGAAACTCTGTCAGGTGGTCTTCGGCCAGATCAGGACGGTTATGCGTCAGAAGGTTTTCATACTGCGACATGAAAAAGAGGTTCTCCGGATCATGCATTTCGGTCTGCACATCCTCGAACGGCAGCCTGTGTTTGCCTGCGCTCAGGATCGCGTCGAACTTACCGTCGCGCAGAACCAGCATTCGCTCATTCTCGGAAATCGTAACTTCGCGATAGCCGGCAAGCAGCTTGATCAGATCGTGGAATATCGTCATTTTCTTCACTCTTTTTCGCCTCGCACTATGGTCGCGAAAACGAACTCCTTCTTTAATTTACAGTGGGTTGCACCCGGAGCGGATGACAGGTGTGATGCCTTTGAAACAAAAGCGGAAAAGGTCCGGACGTCCCCCGTGCCATACCCCTGAACGGAAGAGCCAGAGAGAGGGTCGCGGAACCGGCGCGCCGTCCGGCCATGAAACACAGCCTCGCGGGGTGCCGATCCGGCAGCACCGTCATCTTCCCTCCGGTCCAGGACCAGAGCAGCGAAGGCCCCTGCCCCGCGGGGCATCTGCCCAGCGGCGCGCGACGCCCGCCCCGCAGGGAGACGTCCGGACCCAAATGATTTGGACCGCTATTGCGGGCCGGCTTAAAAGGCCGGTGCTGACCTAACAGCGTTTTGGGTCAAATGACGGGACTCGAACCCGCTACAAATCGATTAAGGATCGATTGCTCTACCTGTTGAGCTTCATTTGCTACCTTGGAAGGATTCGAACCTCCGCACACAGACCTTACATCTGCCGCTCTACCAGACTGAGCTACAAAGTCGGCCAATCCCCGGTTTCCGGCCCTGGCATACGGGGTCGGCATCGCCGCCCGCACCGGGAGAGGGATCAACTCTACCCGCTAGGGTCCGACCCGTTGTGATCGGTAACGGGGGGTTTAGGCGCGGCGCTGGGATTCGCGCAATGATTTTGATTTGCCGCCAATTTCAACTTTGGCGTGTGCGCAACAAAATTGCTTGCTTGCGCAACAAATGCAAAGCGCGACGTAAAAAAGATCGGGCGGCACATACAACTTGAACATGCCGTCCTTATCGAAAATTTCAAAAACCGTCCGGTCGATCAATCCGCTTCGCGGCCCTCGGTATCGGACATGTCAAAGCCAAGATGCTTGGCCACCGTAAAGATATCTTTGTCGCCCCGACCACACATATTCATGCAGATTATGTGATCCTTTGGCAGTTCAGGCGCGATCTTCATGACATGCGCCAGCGCGTGGCTGGGTTCGAGCGCGGGAATGATGCCTTCGGTTGCGCAACAAACCTGAAACGCCTCTAACGCCTCTTTGTCGGTGACCGAAACATATTGGGCGCGACCCACTTCGTGCAGCCATGAATGCTCTGGTCCGATACCCGGATAATCCAGACCGGCAGATATCGAGTACCCTTCCATGATCTGTCCGTCATCGTCCTGCAGCAGATAGGTACGGTTACCGTGCAGAACGCCCGGACGACCGCCCGTTAACGAGGCGCAATGCTCCATCTTTTCGTTCACGCCTTTGCCGCCCGCTTCGACGCCAATGATGTTAACGGATTTGTCGTCGAGGAAAGGATAGAACAAACCCATCGCGTTCGATCCGCCGCCAATCGCGGCGATGATTGTGTCGGGCAGGCGGCCTTCGGCCTTGTGCATCTGCTCTTTGGCTTCCTTGCCGATGATCGACTGAAAGTCACGGACCATTGCCGGATATGGATGCGGACCAGCCACTGTTCCGATGCAGTAAAACGTATCGCGGACGTTGGTCACCCAGTCGCGCAAAGCGTCGTTCATCGCGTCTTTCAACGTGCCACGCCCGGATGTAACCGGAATAACCTCGGCACCCAACAGACGCATACGAAACACATTTGGGGCCTGACGCTGAACATCATGGGCACCCATGTAGACCACGCATTTCAAACCAAACTTGGCGCAGACCGTAGCGGTGGCGACGCCATGCTGCCCCGCCCCGGTTTCTGCGATGATGCGGGTTTTGCCCATGCGACGGGCCAGAATGATCTGGCCCAGTACGTTGTTGATCTTATGCGCGCCGGTATGATTCAGCTCGTCCCGTTTCATATATACTTTTGCCCCGCCCAATTGCTCGGTCAGGCGTTCGGCAAGGTATAGCGGCGAAGGGCGACCCACGTAGTTGGTCCACAGATCATCCATCTCGGCCCAGAATGTCTTGTCATCCTTGGCCTTCTCGTATTCCTCCTCCAGCGACAGGATCAGCGGCATCAGTGTTTCGCTGACAAACCGTCCGCCGAATATGCCAAATCGTCCCTGCTCGTCAGGTCCGGACATGAAGGAATTGAATAGGTCGTTGGCCATGGGTGTCTCCATCGTCGTACCCGTTGTTCATAGGAGGTGCGGCAGAGATTTGCCATGCCAAAACGCACTATTCGGCGGCGTTTAACCGTTGCTGCCACATCTGCCAGGCATGATCAGCAGATGGGATCGCAATGCAGGAAAAGTGGTAAAAATGATAGGCAATCGCCAAACGGGGCGACACCTTTATCAACTGACGGTGAGGGCCAGAATGCGCAAATGTCAGCATCGCCTCGGCATCCTGCCAAACGCTAAGCGAGAAATAGATACCATCGCGCGGAAAAACCTCGGCGTGAAAACACAGTTCATCTCCACGCGCCTGTTTCAACGCCTGCTGATCTCGCCAAAAGAATTCTGGCGCATTGTACCAGTGCTTTAGTGAAACCCCACCGATTGCTGCCAGCATATTCGCGCCCTCCTGATAAGGAGATACGCAGGAACGCGCTGTTCAGATCACCGGGCCGCGTCAATAAATGCCTTGACCAGATCACGGTCCTTGATGCCCGGCGCACTTTCGACCCCTGACGAAACATCAACCTGACGCGCGCCGGTCATTCTGATTGCTTCGGCAACGTTATCCGGGGTCAGCCCACCTGCCAGCATCCAAGGACATCGCCAGTACTTTCGACCCGCCAACAGGCGCCAATCGAATGCCAGGCCATTACCGCCTGGCAGTTCTGCATTTCTGGGGGGTTTGGCATCGATAAGCAGTTGATCCGCCACAACAGAATAAAGATCGATCAACTCCAGATCCTCGGCATCGGCGATGCCAATCGCCTTCATCACCGGAAGCCCATACCGAGCTTTGACTTCGGCAACTCTCTCGGGGCTTTCCGATCCATGCAGCTGCAGGATATCCATGGGAACCTCTGCAACGATTTCGTCCAGTTGCGCATCTGTCAGGTTAACACCCAACACCACCTTGGCGACGCCTACCGGCACGTCAGAGGCAAGTCTGACTGCATCGGAGATTGAAACATAACGCGGTGATTTCGGGAAAAAGTTGAACCCGATAAAACGAGCGCCCGCATCAACCGCATCGCGCACCTGATCGGGCGCGGTCAATCCGCAGATTTTTACGCTTACATCATTGGACATTTAACTGCTTCAGCTGGCTTCGTCCAAAAGCGCCAGAACTTCGTCCTGACCTTCGCTCTGCTTTTTCTTAAGCTTGTTGACCTCACGCTCCAGCTTGCGAACTTCACCTGTTTTGGTGCTGGCGTCGCGGCGATGTTTATGCTCGCGCAGCCACTCCCAAATAAAGCCAATGATCAACCCGACCACAACACTGCCCAGCACTACAACAAACAGGGGCAGCGAGACGGCAAAGTTGAAAGCCAGCAATTCAGCCAAGGCATCGGGTGCCAGTTTCAGCTGCACCGGCTCAAGGTTGGCCAGCGATACCGAGATCAGAATGATCCCCAGTACCGCTAGGAAAGCATAGCGAAGATAACGCATCATGAGTTCAGGCTTTTCCGTTTAATCGATCCCGGAGCAGCTTGCCGGTCTTGAAGAACGGCACGCATTTTTCTTCCACTTGCACTGTTTCGCCGGTTCTGGGATTGCGACCAATCCGCGCGTCGCGCTTTTTGACCGAAAATGCGCCGAAACCGCGAAGCTCAACCCGGTCACCACGGGCCATTGCGTCGGTCACTTCCTCGAACACGGTGTTCACGATCCGCTCGACGTCTCGCTGATAGAGGTGCGGATTCTCATCTGCGATTTTTTGAATCAGTTCTGAACGGATCATTCGTTCTACCCTCCCAGGACAACGGTTTTGTCTCGTCTATTAGTTTAAGAGTATAGGAAAAAACCGGGATCGGGGGAACGTAAACTCTGGGCTCTAATGCTTCATTTTAGAGAAACTTGTATGATTTTTCCCAATCTTCCCCGATTTGCACACCAATTGCGCGAGCCACCGGTCACTTTGCCCTACTAATTGGAACTCGTTGATTCGCAACAAAAACGGCCCCGCGCATAAACGCGGGGCCGCAAAAGGCTGTTCAATGAACCCGTGACTTAGTCGCCGGACTTCAGTGCCGCGCCCAGGATATCGCCAAGCGACGCACCTGAATCGGACGAACCGTACTGTTCCACGGCCTCTTTCTCTTCGGCGATCTCGCGCGCCTTGATCGACAGACCCAGACGACGTGTCTTGCTGTCAACATTGGTGACACGAACGTCCACCTTGTTTCCAACCGAGAAACGCTCGGGCCGCTGTTCGGCGCGGTCGCGCGACAGGTCCGAACGGCGGATAAAGGACTTCATGCCTTCGTACTCCACCTCGATACCGCCGTCTTCGATCGCGGTCACTTCGACCGTGATGACAGAGCCACGCTTTACGCCACCAGTTGCCTCGGCGAACTTGTCGCCACCCAGCGCCTTGATCGACAGCGAGATACGCTCTTTCTCGACATCAACTTCCGAGACAACCGCCTGAACGACGTCGCCCTTGCGGTAGTTCTGGATCGCATCTTCGCCGCGCTCGTCCCATGACAAGTCGGACAGGTGAACCATGCCGTCGATGTCACCGTCCAGGCCGATGAACAGACCGAATTCGGTGATGTTCTTGACTTCACCTTCGACCTGAGTGCCTTCGGGATGGGTTTCAGCAAAGACTTCCCACGGATTGCGCTGAGTCTGCTTGAGACCCAAGGAAACGCGCCGCTTGGCACCGTCGATTTCCAAAACCATAACGTCGACTTCCTGGCTGGTCGAAACGATCTTGCCGGGGTGGACGTTCTTTTTGGTCCAGGACATTTCCGAAACGTGCACCAGACCTTCGACACCGGCTTCCAGCTCGACGAAAGCGCCGTAGTCGGTGATGTTGGTGACACGACCCTGATGGACCGAGCTCAGCGGATATTTAGCAGCAACCAGATCCCACGGATCTTCCTGCAGCTGCTTCATGCCCAGGCTGATGCGG
>JBPCWT010000004.1:0-8125 GCA_051009255.1 Ruegeria sp.
TACCGGACCCGCGAAGAGGTTCAGAAGGTCCGCGAACAAAGCGACCCGATCGAACATGTGCGCGAACTGCTGCTCAGCGGCAAACACGCCAGCGAGGACGATCTGAAGGCGATCGACAAAGAAATCAAAGAGATCGTCAATCAGGCCGCTGAATTCTCGAAAGAAAGCCCCGAGCCTTCGGTCGAAGAGCTCTGGACCGATATCTACGCCTGAGAGGACGAATAAGACATGGCAACCGAAATTCTCATGCCCGCACTCTCGCCCACGATGGAAGAGGGTACATTGGCCAAATGGCTGGTCAAAGAAGGCGACACCGTCAGTTCCGGCGATATCATGGCCGAAATTGAAACCGACAAGGCCACGATGGAGTTCGAGGCCGTAGACGAAGGTATCGTCGGCAAAATCCTGATCGAGGAAGGGACCGAAGGCGTCAAGGTAAACACGCCCATCGCGATCCTTGTTGAAGAAGGCGAAGACGCCTCTGCCCTGCCTGCCTCAGCGCCCGCAGCAGATGCAGCCCCCGCCTCTGCCCCGGCACCGGCCGAGGCACCCGCCGCCGCCGCACCTGCCCCGGCAGCGCCGCAGGTCGACCTGTCGCCGGACTGGCCAGCCGATGCCGAGATGAAGGCCCATACCGTGCGCGAGTCACTGCGCGACGCAATGGCCGAGGAAATGCGCGCAGACGAAGACGTTTTCCTGATGGGCGAAGAGGTGGCCGAGTATCAGGGCGCCTACAAGATCAGCCAGGGCTTGCTGGACGAATTCGGCAGCAAGCGCGTCATCGACACGCCAATCACCGAACACGGCTTTGCCGGTATCGCGGTTGGTGCGGCCTTTGGTGGGTTGAAACCGATTGTCGAGTTCATGACCTTCAACTTTGCCATGCAGGCGATTGACCAGATCATCAACTCTGCCGCCAAGACGCTGTATATGTCTGGCGGTCAGATGGGTTGCCCCATCGTGTTTCGCGGTCCCAATGGCGCGGCGGCCCGTGTTGGCGCCCAGCACAGCCAGGATTACGCGGCGTGGTACATGCAGATACCGGGCCTCAAGGTCGTGATGCCCTACTCGGCGGCCGACGCAAAGGGTCTGTTGAAATCCGCGATCCGCGATCCGAACCCGGTAGTTTTCCTTGAAAACGAAATCCTCTATGGCCGCTCGTTTGACGTGCCACAGGTGGATGACCTGACGATCCCGCTGGGCAAGGCCCGCATCTGGCGCGAAGGTTCGGACGTAACCATCGTCAGCTTTGGCATCGGCATGCAATACGCGCTCGAAGCCGCCGACAAATTGGCAGAAGATGGCATCAACGCCGAGGTGTTAGACCTGCGCACGATCCGCCCCATGGATACCGGCGCAATCATCAATTCTGTGATGAAAACAAACCGCCTTGTAACAGTCGAAGAAGGCTGGCCCCAAGGCTCGGTCGGCAGCTACATCTCGTCGGTCGTGATGCAGGAAGCGTTCGATTACCTCGACGCGCCCGTCATCAACCTGACCGGCAAGGATGTTCCGATGCCCTATGCCGCGAACCTCGAAAAACTGGCGCTTGTGACCACCGAAGAGGTGATCGAAGCCGTCAAACAAGTGACCTATCGGTAAGGAGCGACCAAACAGATGCCCACCGAAATCCTGATGCCCGCCCTTTCGCCAACAATGGAAGAAGGCACACTAGCCAAATGGTTGGTCAAAGAAGGCGACACCGTATCGTCCGGCGATCTGCTGGCCGAAATCGAAACCGACAAGGCCACGATGGAATTCGAGGCCGTGGACGAAGGCACCATTGGCAAGATCATGGTCCCAGAAGGCACCGAAGGGGTCAAGGTTAACACCGCAATCGCGGTCTTGCTGGAAGAAGGCGAAAGCGCGGATGACATCGCCGCCACACCCGCCACCGCACCGCAGGCTGCTCCAGCAGCCGACGCAGGTAGCCCGGCCTCCGCCCCAGCGGTGCCCGAGGCACCCGCCCCCGCTGCACCCGCCGCTCCGGTCAAGGCTGATGGTGGCCGCATCTTTGCCTCGCCGCTGGCCCGCCGTATCGCGGCTCAAAAAGGTCTTGATCTGGCACAGATCACCGGCTCTGGCCCACATGGCCGTATCGTCAAGGCAGACGTCGAAGGCGCAACAGAAACCGCCCCGGCACCTGCCCCCGCGCCCGCTGCTGCGGCCCCCGCACCCGCTGCTGCACCGGCCGGACCTTCGGCCGATATGGTCGCGCGCATGTACGAAACCCGCGAGTACCAAGAGGTCAAGCTGGACGGAATGCGCAAGACCATCGCCGCACGTCTGGCCGAAGCAAAACAGACCATCCCGCATTTCTATCTGCGCCGCGATATCCAGTTGGACGCGCTGCTGAAATTCCGCGGCCAGCTGAACAAACAGCTGGAATCGCGCGGAGTGAAACTCAGCGTGAATGACTTTATCATCAAGGCCGTCGCCAACGCGCTGCAACAGGTTCCCGAATGCAACGCCGTCTGGGCAGGTGACAGGGTACTGCAACTTAAACCATCCGACGTGGCCGTCGCTGTCGCGATCGAGGGCGGCCTGTTCACCCCGGTCCTTCAGGATGCCGATACAAAATCGCTGTCTGCGCTGTCGACCGAGATGAAAGACCTTGCTGGCCGCGCCCGCGAACGCAAACTTGCACCACACGAATATCAGGGCGGAACCTTCGCGGTTTCCAACCTTGGCATGTTCGGCATCGATAATTTCGACGCCATCGTGAACCCGCCTCATGCGGGTATTCTGGCCGTCGGAACCGGCACCAAGAAACCGGTGGTGGGCAGTGATGGGGAACTGACCGTCGCAACAGTAATGTCGGTCACCATGTCTGTCGATCACCGCGTCATCGATGGCGCGCTTGGGGCACAACTGCTGCAGGCCATTGTCGACAACCTGGAAAACCCGATGGTTATGCTGGCCTGACGCCACCGGACTGAATGAAAAGCCGCCTCTGCGGCACAGTCCAAGCCCTAAACATTTAGACGAGCCCACCTTGATGGCGGCTCGTAATCCTTGGGTTCAGTATTTTGGCAATGAGTTGAATGTTTTCGCCGAACGTTTTTCTCGACAGGTTTACCAATCCCCGGAAAAGAATACTCGCGCACGCAACTGTTTGATGCGCCCATCGGGGACAACACGGGCCTTACATTATCAAAATTTGGGACGTTCATTCGGGCTTTGGGTGAAGTGGCGCTATTTTGACTGACCCAGTTGCTTTTCCATTTCAGCAAAAGATGCAGCCCAGAATTCTGCCAAAAACGCAGATGCCTCTTGTTCAGAGATTTCCGAACGTACTCCGGCGGAATCCGTGGCCATACCCATTGTATAGCGCAGTCCGGTACCGCCCTCTGTTTCCGTCAGGTGGTAGGTCTCCGGCAGGCTGATGCCCGGACGAGCAGGGTCAAGGATGCGCGTCGAAAAATAGTCAAACGGCTCCCAATCCGTCACACGGTAGAAAAAGTCCGCAAGTTCGTGAGCGCAATGATAGCCAGACCCTGGGCCAAGACGTCCATTCGGATTGTCGACCTTTACGGCCTTGATGCGGTCCATCCAGGTCAGTTTCAACTCAGGAGCGACAAGAGCCTCCCAAACGACACCGATGGGTGCGTCGAAATGGTATCGGAAGGTCCACACTCCATCTTCTTCGTCGAGGTAATAGCGTTGGCGACGAGCGCGTAATTTTTCCCATGACTTGGCCAAATCGTAAACCTTCATGCGGACTTCGCCAAAGTGTTCAAAATCCTGCGAAAAAGGCTCCAAAACATCACTGATGTTCATGGCGTCTGCGGCCGCTTCGCTAAACAAGGCATAGCTGCGGATGCCGGTACGTTCGGTTACGTCGGTCTTGGTCATTCTATGGACCAGAATGACCTCGGCACCAGAAATGTCCTTGGTCGGGCCCAGTTGCATTTCATCAAACTGCCCGTGATGTGCGATGATTTTGAGATCCAGATTGCTAACATTAGCACAAGCTTTGCAGGGGCATGTCGTGTTGGCGATTATGTCCTGCCGTCTGAGGGTAAATGCATTGTAGAGGTTTTCGCAAATGGTCAGAAACGTCTCTCCTGATGGGAAATCCTGACGTGTGGAATAAGCCAAAACGGCATCGCCTTCAGTCTTCCAAAAGTGCAACGGATCTCCAACTTGCTCAAGCAAAACTCCCAGAAGAGATTGCAGGATAGGATTGGCATGTTCCATTTCCGAGGACGTCATGAACTGAGTGTAGCCGGTAATATCAGCAATCAGCAGATAGCCTGTGTGCGTCGTTGTCATTGGCTCCCCCTAAATATCGCGAAACAATATCGTTCGCTCACCATAGGTGGAAATAATACTAAAACAAAATTATGGCGATTAGCAGCAACGTTCACGACCGTCCGCCATGCGCAGTAAGCGAACATCGAATTGCACCCAATGAAAAAAACGGCAGCCGGGTATCGTGGCAAAGCGCCCCGCGCCAGTTGAAGGAAATCACTTACCTCGCTAAACTGCCGCCATGCCCAATCCAGCAATCGACCCGGCAGAATTCAAATCGCTCGACGCCCTGATATCCGGGCTGGACGCGATGCTCGACGCAGCTCCAAAGTCAAACGGTACGCTAGACATGATTGTTGTGCGCCCTGACCATGACAAACGCGTTGTGCCCAAAGCCATTAAAGTGAACGCCGCAGATGGATTGCCCGGCGACCACTGGAAACGCGGAACGGGCTACGCACTGGATAACGGTATCGGCGACCCTGACGCTCAGATTTGCATGATGATGTCGGGATGCATCAGGGCAATTGCCGGTGACAAGGCAAACTGGGCCCCGGCAGGGGATAACTTCTTTATCGACATGGACCTGACGCCCGCCAATATGCCGCCCGGTACGGCATTTGCGATTGGCGACGCCGAATTCGTTGTGACCGAACTCCCTCACAATGGATGCCAGTCATTCATCGACCGGTACGGCCGCGATGCTTGCCTGTTCGTCAACACCGGAGTTGGCAAAGTTCATAGGCTTCGCGGCATATACGCGCGCGTCACAAAGAACGGAACCGTCTCCGTTGGTGACACGGTTCGAAAACTGAACCCATAAGCCATCGCGTCGTGTTTCACCGACGTCAGCGCGGCAGCTTTCGTATGACATAAGGCCGGCAAGCTTCGTTAATTATTTCGGCTTTGCCGCTAACAAGCATGGGATGCAACGCCTCAAGTTCCTCTTTCGAAAGCGACTCCAGTAGCAAACGCGAGCCACCGTAAATGCGCTGGCGCACATCTTCCTTTTCGGTTCTTTTTTGATCTGCCATGACAGCAATCTAGCACCAAAATACGCGACAGAGTCATCGGCGGGAAAAAACGTGAACAGCTCTTGATGACAGACGGTTTGAGATCAGGGATCCGCTCATCGCAGACATCTGACCAAAATCGTCAAATGTCCGCTTATGGCAACACAACACAAATAGCGTCGGCACAAGGTTGTCCAGACCTTGATTCAACATCGACGGAACAGGTTTGGCCCTAAGGCAGCTCTTCTACTGGTTCTTGCCCAGCATGTGATCCATGTTGACCGCTGGCTGATCGCAGCCCGCTTCGCCGACGATCTTGGCGGGGATGCCTGCAACCGTGGTGCACGGTGGCACCTCTTGCAGAACCACGGACCCGGCAGCGATCCGGCTGCAATGCCCGACTCGGATGTTACCCAGAACCTTGGCCCCTGCCCCGATCAGAACACCGTCTTCGATCTTGGGATGACGATCTTCTTCTTCCTTGCCGGTTCCGCCCAAGGTCACGGAATGCAGCATCGACACGTTATCGCCGACAACAGCGGTTTCACCGATGACAATCGAATGGGCGTGATCGATCATGATCCCTTTGCCAATCCGCGCGGCGGGATGAATATCGATACCGAAAATCTCGGATGACCTCATTTGAACGAAAAATGACAAATCCTGCCGCCCCTTGCGCCACAGCCAATGCGCAACGCGATAGGCCTGCATTGCCTGATATCCCTTGAAATACAGGATCGGTTGCAGCAACCGGTGGCACGCTGGATCACGCTCGTAAACGGCCATCAGATCGGCCCGTGCCGCCTCCAGCAATCCGGGGTCGTCGGCATAAGCCTCGTCCACGATTTCACGCAGCACCATCATCGACATTTCGTTCGAGCACAGCTTGGCCGCAATCCGGTATGACAGCGCCCGTTCCAGGCTCTTGTGGTGCAGAATACAGGCATGCACCAATCCGCCCATCAACGGCTCTTCATCCACTGCCGCAAGGGCTTCGGTGGTGATCCGATCCCAGACAGGATCGACAGAGGTCACTTGTTTGCGCGTTTCAAACATGGCTTTTCGTCCTTTGCTACGCCTAGAATAGCCACTTAGGGCCTAAATCACCAAACGCAAACCCTTGATATGCGATACAACGGAAATGAATGAGACCGATCTGGAACATTTCAAAACGCTTATCCACGCCCGGATACGGGAATTGGAACAAAATTCTGCATCCGGGCAACAGGCGCAGTCTGTCGTCGAACTGGATCAACAGGCAATAGGTCGACTCAGCAGGATGGATGCTCTGCAAAATCAGGCGATGGCCAAGGCACAACAAGCGCGGCGAGATCTTGAAACCCGCCGCCTTCAGGCCGCTCTTGCACGAATCGACGAGGGCGAATTTGGCTATTGCGAGGATTGCGGCGACGAAATTCCACGCGGGCGACTGGAACTTGATCTTAGCGCCAGCAAGTGCGTCAGCTGCGCGTCGGGCTAGCGTGATGCCGGATCAGGTGGCGCATAACCATCTCGAAACATTCGCAATATTGTACGTTGTCAAAACTGGGCTCATCCGCCAGCGGCCAAAACCGCGCCGCCGCCATAAGCGACCCGTTACCATGCTCGGGGTGCAATCTACCCGTCCTTTTGACGTGCAGATCAGCTTGTTCCGCCCCGGCGATCATCCGGGCGCATAAACTGTCCCTGTCTTGCTGCGGCGCAAACAGCAACGCGCGCGCCGCTGTGCTGACATCTACATGAAGCAACGGACGCACGCGAACCGATCAACCCACGGTCAAACCGGCAAATGGGCCCGGCCCATAAGTGGCCGAAACCTGCGCGATCTCGACGTCATAAGCGCCAATCACGCCGTCCCCTGTCTTTGCGGCATCTGCATAGTGCCACATTGGTTCTTCGATCACTTCTTCGCGCACCAACGCGCCATCTTTGCGAATCCGCAACAGGTAAGCCTCGGTTTCCTCGGCCAAGGGCACATCCAGCCCGGTCCAGTCATCCCCGTCTAAACGTGTCCGCCGGACCCAAAAGACGTCATCGCCACCAACCCCCTTGCGCACCCGCAGGTGAACAGGCGCATAGGGCCGCAAGCCATTTCCGTCAAAGGCTTCGACCAAATGCTCATACGCCTCGTCATCGTAGCTGCGAGTCGCCGGACCGATGCGGTAATGCTTGGCCACACCCCGCTCGGACCGCAGCAGCCCGGTCTGGATCACCCGCTCATCCAGCAATACAAATGTCGACCCCACGGGCCAGATATCCGGCATCTGTGCATCCGATCCCAATTGCCCGCGCAATCGGCCCGACAGATTGTAAACACCGGCCCCTTGCAGTTCTGCGGTGCCGAACTGGAACAGTTCCCAGTTTCCCGGTGTTCCATCACCGATCGCGGCAAGGTTCGCGCCGCTCAACAACGAAGAACGCGGGCGCGATTCCAATGCCCCGCTTATCAGGCTGACCTGCAACGGCTCACCTTCGTCCCAAACGCCAACCGTCGCACGTGCCATCGGCGTTTCGGTAAACCCAATGACCGCCTGACTGGCGATAACTTCTGCCAGCGCATAATCCTCGTCCGTGTTCGACGTATACACCGCAACACTTCCCGGCCACGGATCAGCACCAACAGCCAATAACGGCGCATGAGGTTCCTCGTCGCCGGTTATCAATGGCAAGTCCATGAACACAGGCAGAACAGGGGCAGGCGCCGCAAAGGGCTTGGCCGATGCCGGATCATCGGCCATGTCCGACGGCGCGTACACGCCGGGTTCGATCCGAACCGCCTCAGCCTGCTGCATCTCGGCATGTTCTGACCTGTCGATCCGGTACAGGCCACCGCCTTGCGGCAACTGCACAACATCCCC
>JBPCWT010000005.1:0-36205 GCA_051009255.1 Ruegeria sp.
TCTTCCTTGATCGGGTGCGTATACGCTGATTCAATACCCATGTTAGGTGGGGGATTTCGCGATGATGGGACCGAAGCAGGAAACACAGGCAGCGCTGTTTTATGAGTTCTCCCTGGAAGATCATGTCCCGCAAGGCCATCTGCTACGCTCGATTGACCGGTTCGTCGATCTGGATGACATTCGGTGTTATCTCGCGGACTTTTACAGCCACACAGGCCGTCCATCCATTGATCCCGAGCTGCTGATCCGCATGCTGTTGGTCGGTTATTTCTTCGGCATCCGGTCGGAACGCCGCCTGTGCGAAGAAGTGCATCTGAACCTGGCATACCGCTGGTTCTGTCGCCTCGACTTGTCGGACCCGGTGCCAAACCATTCAACGTTCTCCAAGAACCGACATGGGCGCTTTCGGGAGAGCAAATTGCTGCGGCATTTGTTTGAAAAGACCGTCGCCCGATGCATCGCGGATGGCTTGGTGAGCGGGCAGCGCCTTGCCGCAGATGCCAGCCTGATTGAGGCTGACGCCAACAAACAGAACTCTACACCCAAGGCAAATTGGGATCGCAGCGCTATTAACCCATCGGACGCACCGCGCGCGGTTAAGGAGTATTTGGACGTCTTGGATGACGCGGCTTTTGGTGCAGCGTCACCTGTTGAGCCAAAGTTCACCTCTCATTCTGATCCCGCAAGCCAATGGACGGCTGCCCGCAAAGATCCTGCGTTCTTTAGCTATTCCACCAACTATCTGATCGACACCGCCCACAGCGTAATCGTCGATGTTGAGGGCACAAGATCAATTCGACAGGCCGAAGTTGGTTCTGTGCGCACCATGCTGGACCGGATCAAAGACCGACACGATATCGATCCTGAACGGCTTATTGCAGATAGCGCGTACGGATCAGGACCAATGCTGGGATGGCTGGTTGACCGCAACATCGGCCCCCACATTCCCGTGCCGGATAAAGCCGGCCGTACCGATGGAACATGGTCCCGCACCGACTTCGAATGGGACCCGGAAAACAACCAGTACATCTGCCCTGAAGGCGAGCCACTCAAGCAGTTCCGCCGCAATTACTCAGATCCAAACCGTGGGCCGACCGGCAAGGGTGTGGCGAAGTATCAGGCTCTCAAACACACCTGCCAAGCCTGCCCATCCAAGATGAAATGCTGCCCCAAGGCGGACGCTCGCAAGATCACCCGCGAAGAGCATGAGGATGCCCGCCAAGTCGCCCGCGACATCGCTGAAACCAAACAATATGCCATCTCAATGAGGCTCAGGAAGAAGGTGGAGATGCTCTTTGCGCACTTCAAACGCATCCTTGGGCTGGGACGGCTCCGGTTGCGTGGGCCAGGCGGTGCAAATGATGAATTCCTCCTCGCCGCAACCGCCCAAAACCTCCGCAAACTCGCCAAGACCTTTCCAGCACCGCAGCAAATGCGCAAAGCCTGATGGGAAAGGCGCTCGCGCGCTCATCAAGGCGCTACTTTCTGCGCCAGCAATACGTTGTTTTTTCACAGAATCAGCCCGGTCCGGACATTCGCTGCGAGGCGCATCAATGACTGCTATCGAGAGAAAAGCAGCCTTTCGGCCGGGCGATTATGTTCTCAGTGCAATCGTGAAATTTGGCCGAGGTGCACTTCCCTGTTCAGCTACCTCCCTTCCCTGTTCTTCTGAGTTCTTCCCTGTTAGCAGAAAATTTCCCCTGTTACTTTGAAAACAGGGAAATGCCTCGTAACCCTCTGTAAACGCGTGCGGATGCAGTGCGAAATCGTCAAAAATACCCGGATCTGGCTCAGAAACGCGAATTTTCCCTGAAAATTCCCTGTTAAAAGGGAAGACAGACCCTGGAGCGGTTCGCTCGGGACTGCATCCACCACCATTTTCCCTCAGGCGGTATCCGTACAACGCCGCTGACTTAGGCTGCTGCCGTGCGCAGGGTCGTGATGCGGTCGAACCAGTTTTCGATTGTGTCCAGATCGGGTGCCATTTCATCGGCCTCGCCCCCGGTGAATTCCAGAAACTTTTCCTGGTTCATACTGTTGACGCCAACCAGAACCGGAATGTCCAATGCCAGTGCTTCGGCGATGACCGGGCGAAAACCGCGACCGTCTGCTTCGTGTTTGCCGAATTTGTTGATGATCAACAATTGCGGGGCATCCGACAGCGAGGCGGTCACGTATCCTACTGCCTGTTCCAACGCGGCAGGGTCAAGCCTGCAACCGCGCGACATTGTACCCAAGGACTGCGATATCCGGATGGTTTCACCATCAGGCAGCACTCGCAAATCCATGTCACATTTGCTGCTGTCGGCGCATTCGGTGTTTGTCTGCACAACGCCCACCAGCTTGGACCCTTTTTCCAGCAGGCGTTCGGCCAAGGCGCTGAGCAGGCGGTCGGTTGCCCCGCGATCCGTGGTTGAGACATAGGCCAGATGCATCGGGAACCCCCTTAATAAAAAAGTTAAACATTCAGATAGCACGGTCGGCGGTGTCCGGCCACTCCCCCGTTTACGGCAATGGCGACAGGCCGATAACAGGCGTGTGCAGATGAAGTAGTACGAGGTAAGCAGCGATTGCCGTCAACCACACCCAAGGGCGCGGCCAAGGGTCTGGTGTGAGCAATGACAGGCGCGCCGTGTTTTGCGTCAGGCGCGCCCAATCTGCACCCAGTTCGCGTTGTTTGCGCCGGTCGAGCAATCCCATGCCCAACCACGCAAAAACCGCAAACAACCCGAACAGAATGACATGGGCAAGGCTGCCATTGGCCATCAGATGTGCAACCGCCCACAGCAATAGCGCCGCCAGGATCGGATGGCGGGTCGTACGCAGAACTCCGGGTTGGTCGGGATCAAATGCTGTTGATCCCAACCCGCCGAAGGAAAACGGGTTCTGAACGGACATCCCCGCAACGGCCAGCCAGCACACGATTGGCATCATCAGTATTGGTATCCATCGCAGCGGTCCAAACGGGGGTATGACCTCGACATAAGGCGCGTTGGCGGCGGCGATAATTAACCAGACAAGTATGGCCAGCGAAAAGGCAGAGTAAGCTGCAAAATATCCGCTCCGGCCCAGTTTGGATATCAGCCACGGGCGCACAGGTGGGCGCACCGGTATTGAATGGCTTAGCAGGAACACGATCAGCGCCGCAACAAATTCGCCCCAACCCGTCATTGTATTCTCCGACATTTTTAGAATGGCTTAGCCGTAGATTGGGGTTTGGTCCTTGCCCGAAGTCAAATAGAACAAGGGGCGGCCAAACCGCCCCTTTGACGGGTCAGAGGCCCAGCGCCTTGCGCCGTTCCTCGGCAAAGCCCTGAACCATGCGATCAGCGATCAAGGCCAGAATGGCCATCGCGGCACCGGCGGAAATGCCAAGGCCCACGTCGGCCTGCCCAAGCGCCAGATAGATCGACTGGCCCAGCCCGGTTGTACCGATCAGCGCGGCAATCACCAGCATGGCAAATGCATAGAGGATCGTCTGGTTCAGCCCCAACAAAATGGTGGGCGCGGCATAGGACGCGCGGACATCGCGCATGATCTGCCACTCGGTCGCGCCGCTGGATATTGCGGCCTCCATCATCTCTTCAGGGGTGTTGACCAAACCGTGCCGGGTGTACCGGATCATTGGTACAACCGCATAGGCACAGATCGCCAAAAAGGCCGAGAATTCGCCAATCTGGAACACCATCAGCACCGGGATCAGGAAAACAAACAGCGGAATGGTCTGCAGCATGTCACAGATCGGGCGTACAATTTTCCAGACGGGACCCCAGACGGCGCTGGCCAGACCGACCAGCCCACCGACAACGGCACAGGAAAACACCGCCGCGCCGCTGAGATACAGCGACAAAAGCGCCCTTTCCCACAGTCCCGATACTAGAATTGTCGACAAAAGGCCGACCGACATGACCGACAGACGCCAGCCCCCAGCGACCCAACCCAGTGCCGCGACACCGGTCAGCACAAATGGCCAAGGCAGGTTGGCAATGCCGGTTTCCAGCATTCCGATCAGGATCAGAACGACCAGACCGCCAGTCAGGTGTCCGCGCCACGCCATTGCCAAGGCAACGGCGATGGCCGCGGCAAACAGCCCAACGCTCATGCTGGGGGTCCACATGAATCCCCAGGTAAATGGCAGAACCGCCTGATCCAGACCGATGCGCAAAGGCAGCAGAACATAGAACATCGAGTTGTTCTTAAGGGCATCCAGCCATGCCGCGTTGTTCTGGGTAAAGGCCGTCAAACCGCTGTCTACGGCCTCGGCCAGTGGGTCCAGCAGTGTCAGTTCGGACGGGTTCGGAAGCCATGCCCAGATTGCGGCGGTAAACACAACGGTAAAGCCCAGCATCGCCCATACGACGCGCTGGTCATAGCGTTTACGTTCGGTCGCAAGCGTGCCGCTCATCCTGTCGATCACCACGGCAAAAACGACGATTACCAGACCGGCCAGCAGGGATTCACCGAACTGCGCCTTGCGCATGGTCAGCAGGACCTCCCATCCGATGTCGTTGAATCCGCCGATCACAGCAGCAATGATGACCATCGACAAGGCGGCCATCAGGCACTGGTTCACACCAACCATGATCTGCGTGGCAGCAGAGGGGATTTCAACCTGAAACAACTGCTGGAACCGGTTTCCGCCGGACATGATGGCGGCTTCTTTGACCTCGTGCTCGACCCGTTCCAGCCCAAGCATCACGTTGCGCGCCATTGGTGGAGCAGCATAAATGGCAGATGCGATCAGGCCCACAACCGGGCCAAAACCAAACAACAGCAGCAGCGGCGTCAGATAGGCAAATGTCGGAACAGTCTGCATGATGTCCAGCACGGCCTGCACAAATGATTTAACCCGTGGCACTTCGTTCGCAAGAATGCCGATTGCACCACCAACGATCAGCGCCACCGGCACCGAAACGGCAACCAGCGCCAGCGTGTTCATGCTTTCGGCCCAATATCCCGATGCCAGAACAAAGCTGAGGCCCAGGAACCCAAGGCTCGCCATTGGCAACCCGCCCAGATACCAGCCCAAGGCTGTGACCAGTCCGATCAACAGCGGCCAAGGCGTGTTTCCAAGCAAAAAGTTGGCCCAGTTCATCGGGTAAGCCATCAAATCGGAAAACAGCCGTGCCGCAGGTTTGATTGCGTTCAGGAACCACGCCAGAAATGATCCAACCCATTCCGTCGCTGGCAACTCCCACGCGGTGGGCCACTTGATCAGCCACGGCGCAACCGATTCCAGCGCCAGACATATGGCCCCGACCAAAACGGTAATCAGCGCCGCCTGCGCCCCTGTGGTCAGGTGCGCCCTACGCTGTGTCGGCACGTTTGAAACCGTGCTCATGCCTCGTCCACCTGCAGGGCAGCGGCCAGATCAGAGGGGTGTACCGTTCCCACAATGTTGCCGCCTTGATCGCGCACGGGGACTGGTTCGTACAATTCCATGCAGTGCGCAAGGGCTGCATCAAGTGTCATTGATGTAGTCAGGCCCGGATCGTCGGGGCCGCGTTCTGCGTCGCTGTCGCGCATGACCGAGGCAACCTTGGCGTGCTGACCCTTGGCCACGTCCTTGGAAAACTCGCGCACGTAATTGTCGACCGGGCGCAGGACAATATCGGACGGTGTGCCAATCTGAACGATTTTGCCGTCGCGCATGATAGCAATACGGTCGGCCAGTTTCAGCGCCTCGGCAATGTCATGGGTGATAAAGACGATGGACTTTTTCAATGTCGCCTGAATGCGCAGAAATTCATCCTGCAACTGTCGGCGGATCAGTGGATCGAGCGCTGAAAATGGCTCGTCCAGAAACCAGATATCAGGGTTCACGGCCAGACTGCGGGCAATTCCCACACGCTGCCGCTGACCGCCTGAAAGCTGTCTTGGATAGCTTTCTTCGCGGCCTTCAAGGCCAACCAATGAAATCACCTCTTGCGCACGTTCGCGACGTTCATCGCGGCCAACGCCCTGAACCCGCAGTGGATAGGCGACGTTTTCGGCCACGGTCATATGTGGGAACAGGCCAAAATGCTGGAACACCATTCCCAGCTTTTTCCGGCGCAAATCGGTCAGCGTTTTCTTGGATGCACCGACGACATTCTCGCCTTCGATACGAATCTCACCGCCCGTTCCCGGCAAAAGCTGCGAGATGCAGCGGATCAATGTCGATTTTCCCGAACCGCTTAGCCCCATGATGACGAACAGCTCGCCATCTCTGACCTCGAAGTTCGCGTCCTGAACAGCGGGTATGTACCCCTTTTCGCGCAGTTCATTCGCGGCCTGATCCGCATCGTTCCCTGACCGAGACAGCGCGTCGGTCAGGGCTTTGTCAGCGCCTTGCCCAAAAACCTGCCAGAGATTCTGGCAGGCTATGGCTGGCGTATTGGCGTCAGTCACTTATGAGACTCACTTGGTGGCAGCGTCGACTACGGGACGCCACTTGCCTTCGTTTTCGGCCATCCATGCGGCGACGACCTCTTCGACTTTGCCGCCATCAACGTCGATCGCGCCCATCATCGGCTGCTGATCTTCGACTGCCAGTTGATAGTTTGTCAGGATCTCGTAGGCAGCAGGCCACTTGTCTGCCATACCGCTCCAACCGGCCTTGAAGATACGCGAAGGTGAAAAGTCGCAGTCATTGATTGCATTCGGGTTCGGGCCCCATGCCGGATCGCTAAAACACGCCTCTTCGCCGGGCGGCAGTTCTACGAACTGAACATCATAGGCCGACATCGCCCAATGCGGCTGCCAGAACGTAATCAGCAGTGGCGATTTGCGTTCCGTCGAGGCACGCAGTTCTGCGATCAATGCGCCCTCGGACCCGGCTGGAACCGCCTTGAACGGCAGCTCTAGCCCGGTCATGCGATCAGCGCCGGGTGTTCCCCAATCCGCCGGGTAATCGACCAAACGCCCTGATGGCAGTGTTTCCGCTGTTGCAAACAATTGCGCGCATTCGTTCAGAGCTTCCCATGCTGGCAGGCCGGGGCACAGTTCCGCGACATGCGCCGGGTATGCGATGCCTTCTTTCGCGGCGAGACCCAGATCACCGATTTCGACAACGGTGCCTTCGTCAATTTTCTTGGCGTATTCGTCTGATACGTTGGACGACCAGATTTCAAGCGTCGCGTCGATGTCGCCATCGGCCAGCGCCTGGAACTGATTCATCATACCGGCAGTGACAAATTCAACGTTGTAACCGGCCGCTTTCAGCATTTCCCCGGCCACATGCGTGGTTACGTGCTGACCTGTCCATTCATTGATGGCCAGTTTGATCGGCTCGTCCACCGCGCCCATGTCGGCCGCATATGCAGAACCGGCTATGGTCATGGCCAAAAGGCTTACACTCAGTTTTTTCATGGACTAACTCCCTGTTTTGTTTGTTTTACTACTACGACGGTCATTGCCGCCGATATCATTCCTGTCGTGACAGTACCATGTCGCAACATGCACGTCTTCGGTTTGAAAAATAAAGGGAATAGTTCGCCACACTTTTGGTTCGCCCTTGTGTGCGCCCACATCTTGTTCCCTTGCACCCTCGATCGGTAAAAATGATCCCGGGAAACTTGTGCCTCCGGTTATTAACTGACGAGTCAATCAAAAACCAATTATGGTCTTTTGTCGAGTATTTGTTTCGAAAGGCTTTCGCAGAAAACGCGCTTGCCCTTGGAATACGAAAAGGCAACCTTTGCCGGGCGGAGGAAATTTCATGCATCACTTTGACGAAATTTACGGGATGGCGTCTGATCGTCATGGGGGTTCGGAAGCGCTGGAAGCGAAGATCGTCAAGCCAAAGACGGTTGCCGAGTTAAAGGCTATGCCCGAGGGTCGCTGGCTGTCCACCATCACCAAATGCGTGTTTCAGGCCGGTTTTAACTGGAAGGTCATCGAGGCAAAGTGGGACGGGTTTGAAACGGCGTTCGACGGGTTTGATGTGGGCCGCTGCGCCTTTATGGATGACGAAAAATTTGATGCCCTGCTGCAAGACACCCGAATTGTACGAAATGGCGCAAAGATCGCCGCGGTGCGCGATAATGCGGCGTTTCTGTTGGAGTTGCGCGAAGAAGGTGGCGCGGGAGAGGTTCTTGGTGGCTGGCCTTCTGCCGATTTCTCAGGCCTGCTGGAAATGCTGGGAAAGCGCGCATCGCGGCTGGGTGGGGCGTCGGCACAGTACGCCATGCGATTTGCCGGGCGGGACAGTTTCATTCTGTCCAAAGATGTGACTGCGCGGCTGATTGCCGAAGGCATCGTGGACAAACAACCCACGTCCAAAAAGGCGATGGCGGCGGTGCAGGATGCCTTTAACACCTGGATGGATCAATCAGGGCGGTCGTTGACGGAAATCAGCCGGATTCTGGCAATGAGTCTGTGAAAACACCTTGCGGCACTGCAACACCGGGCTAGGCTTAGCCTTATGTTTCAACGCGCTTTAGTGCTGTTTTTGATATTAGCCTCGTGTGGACGTCCGCTGACTGAGACAGAGCAGGCGTTTGCATTTGGAATACACGGAGAGTCGCTGGCAATCGACCGGGTCAGGCTGGTTGAAGGCGCGCCAGTGACGGCCATCACGTTCCGACGCGAACCCAGACCGCGCAAGGCCTGCCGCGAAAGGATACTGCCCCCAGTCAAAGCGGAAATTGTGACCAGCAAACCTGCGGCGGTGGCCTTGTTCAACAGGGTCTATTTTACCAAGGACTGGTATCTTGAGAATTACCTGCGGGATTACCCGGAACAGGTTAACCTGATCGCTGCAATGTTGCTGGCGCATGAATTGACACATGTCTGGCAATGGCAAAACCGGGAAACGACCGGCTATCACCCCTTGCGCGCCGCGGCAGAGCATGGGCCAAACAATGATCCCTATTTGTTTGATCTTGAGGCATCGCCAGAGTTTCTGGGTTATGGCTATGAGCAACAAGGGGCGATTGTCGAGGAATATGTTTGCTGCCGGACGCTGGTACCGGATGCGGCGCGAACCAAGCGGCTGCACGATATGCTGGGCAAGCATTTCGACATCGCACCGCTGCCGGAAAACGGACGGGAAAGCGATGTTGTAATGCCGTGGAGCGGTGCCAAGGTTCAGGGAATTTGCGACTGACGTCAGCCTGACACCTGAATGCTTTCCAAGTAAGCCAGCAAAGCCGCCAACGGACGAGGGGTTGGGGTCAGCGTACCGTCAACTTCGATTGGAACAAGGTCACCTTCAAGCAGCGCGCCGAACTCTGGCATGATCTGCGAGTGTGAACGGCCAAAACCGTCTATCTGTGAAAGCACCACGGCACGCGGAAAGGCACCATCGTTGCGCGCAGCGATCATCGTCAGGTCGGACGTGGTTTGACCAGAGGCCAGTGTACGGCCCTTGACGTCAGACCCGTGGCATCCGGCGCAGTTGTCCTGAAACAATGCGACACCTTCATCAGCCGTTGGCATCGCGTTTTCCGGCTGAGGCGTGCAAGAGGTCAGAGTTGCAAAAGAAACGACCAAGGTCGCAGAGTATACCGATTTCATATCAATTTGCCTGCATGGATTTCAGGTATTCAACAAGATCAACAATGGGTTGGCTTGTCATTATTTGCTGTCCGGCGGGTGTTTTGATTTCGACATCGTTCCCTTCGAAAAACGGTCCGTAAACGGGCATTGGGCTGCCATGGCTAACCAACGGATCGCGGCCATCTATGCGGGCCACGACTCGTTCGGTCGGAAACTCTTTGTCACTACTCTGCAGCATGGTCAGGTCGGTTGGTTGAATGACAAGAACGCCTGCCATCGGGCCTTGGCCGGTTGCGTTGATCCCGTGACACGCGGCGCAGTGATGGCGGTAGAGTTCGCCGCCTTTCTCTGCGTCCTGCGCAGCCACGTCCGAGGCGGCAAGGACCAGGACGGCGGCAAGTGACCTAAAGGCGGATTCTTTCATCGCAAATTCCTCTTATTACTTCGACAACCGGCATTTGCAGGCTTGCCCGAAGCGTCGACAATAGCAATGATCCAAATCAACGAAAATGATGTAGGGATGACAGGAATGGCACAGTACGCGGCGATCATGCTGGCGGCCGGAATCGGCATCCCGATCCTTGCGGCCCTGAATGCAGCCCTGGGCAAGTTGATAGGATCGCCGACGGCGGCTGGTGTTGTTCTGTTTGCGGTGGCATTTGCAGCATCCGCCCTGGTCATGTTGCTGTTTCCCGGACCGCAGGCGCTGGCCAAGGTCGGCGGCACACCCAAGCATCTGTGGCTGGCTGGTCTGCTGGTTGCGTTCTACGTGTTGTCCATCACGCATGTTGCCCCAAATTTCGGCGTCGGAAATGCCGTATTCTTTGTGCTGATCGGTCAGCTGATCAGCGCCGCGGCAATCGATCACTATGGCTTGTTTGGTGCGCAGGTTACGCCGCTGTCTGCGGTTCGCGCCGGCGGCATCGCGGTTATGGCGCTTGGGGTGGCGATTACTCAGCTGGCCTGAGAACGCCTCCGTCCAACCGGATAACCCCGTCCATGCGGGCCGCCAGATCGAAGTTGTGCGTTGCGATCAGGGCAGAAAGGCCACTGCCCCGAACAAGATCCATCAATGCATTAAAAACCTGATCCGCAGTTTCGGGATCCAGATTCCCGGTTGGTTCGTCTGCCAGCAGCACACTTGGGTTGTTTGCCAACGCCCGGCAGAATGCAACACGTTGCTGTTCGCCGCCCGACAGGGCCGCTGGCCGATGGTCTGCACGCGCGGCCACGCCAACCTTGCCAAGCAGATCCATTGCCCGGTTTTGGGCCGCTTTTTCGCCGACCCCGTCCGCGAGTTGTGGAAGCGTCACGTTCTCCAGCGCGGAAAATTCGGGCAGCAGGTGATGAAACTGATAGACAAAACCAACATCCCGACGCCTGATAGCCGTTCGCGTCCGATCGCCTTTGCCCGTTGCATCCTGACCCGCAATTTGGACTGTTCCCTGATCCGGGGTGTCCAACAGCCCCGCGATATGGAGCAGGGTTGATTTACCGGCACCCGAAGGTGCGACCAGTGCAACAGCCTCGCCTGCCTGAAGCTCAAGATCGGCCCCGCGAAGCACCTCTATCTCGCCCGGCGTTCCCTTGAGGTAGGTCTTGGTCAGGTTGCCTAGGCTGAGTGTCACGTCATTCATAGCGCAGCGCCTCGACCGGGTTCATTCGCGCCGCGCGGCGAGCCGGGAAATAGGTGACAAGGAACGACAAGCCCAGCGACAGGGCCACCGCCTTTGACACGTCCGACAGGTGCAACTCAGCAGGCAAGGCATAGATACCGCGAATGGCCGGATCCCAGACGCCACCGCCCATGATGTAGTTTACGAAAGAAAAGATCGGGTCGATGTAGGTCGCAAACAGGCAACCCAGTATCACCCCAAGCGTTGTCCCGATAATGCCGGTGAAGGCCCCGCAGATGAAAAAGACACGCAGTATTGACGCCTCGCTAAGTCCGATAGTGCGAAGAATGCCGATATCCCTGCCCTTGTTTTTCACCAGCATGATAAGACCGGACACAATGTTCATCGTGGCGATCAGTACAAGGATCGACAGGATAATGAACATGACGTTGTCCTCGACTTCGAGCGCGCGTAAAAAACCGCCCGAGGCGTCTTTCCACGTCCATATCTGGGTGCGTTCGCCTGCCGCTTCGAGAATTGGGATGATCAGTGGATTTAGGTCTTCGGGCCGTTCCACCATCACCTCGATTTCGTCCGCGACGCCTTCGCGGTTAAAGAAGCCCTGCGCATCGGCAAACGGCAGGTACACGCGGGTTCGGTCAATGTCGTATCGCCCGGCGGAAAAGACATAGACGATTTCATACGCATTTACGCGCGGCGAAGTGCCGAATGCGGTTTTTACACCGTTGGGAGAGGTCAGTTTGATCCGGTCACCAACAGTGGCGCCAATGGCCCGCGCGACGCCCGAGCCGATTGCGATGACATCTGCGCCATCTTCAAACCGCGACAGGTCGCCATATGCCTGATCGGTGCGGGCAATGCCGGGCAAGCCGCGCAGGACATCCGGGCGAATGCCGAAAACCTGAACACCGGAACTGCGATCCCGGTTGGTAATCAGAACCTCTCCTTTGATCAGCGGTGCCGCGCGTTCCACGCTGGGAACCTGCGCGATCCGGTCCGCCATGCCGTCAAAATCGGTGATTGTTCGATCGACCTGACCCTGCGCGTCAACTTCGCCGACTGTATAAACGGTGACGTGCGCGTTGGCCCCCAGAATGGTGCCGACAAATTCGGACCTGAACCCGGAACGCACCGCTAATGTGGCGATCAATGCAAAGACCGCCAGGGTGATCCCGATCAACGAAATCCACGTCATTACGCTGACACCGCCTTCGGCACGGCGGGCACGCAGGTACCGCCAGGCAATTTTCCATTCGAATGGGGCAAAGGGCGGTGGTGTTCTGGCCATTCCTGCTCCGGTCAGTTTTGCTGGACCCTTCCGACAATTCATTCCGCGGTCAAGTCAGTTATCCGTTTAGGCCAATCTGCGTCTGCCCGAAAGCAGCTATGTATCCTGAACCGTCTGCTTGCGTACAGCCGGCCAATCAGTGGCGGCATGTTGACAAATCCCTGAATTTCGCGACGTCGATCAGACCTGCAACAGGGTGCTTTCGATACCTGCTGAACGCCTGAAAGCGAATCAAAGTTTCTTAGCCTTATCAATCGGAAGACCTGCAAAAGATGATTGATGAAAATAGATTATACCAAGGGTTGTGAATGCGATCACAGACACACCTTGATTGTTTCATATATGAAATCAATGTGAACCAATTCACGGTAACTGCAATCAATTTGCAACGGGTTTCGGGTATGTACGAGGAAATTTTATTTCATTTTTTGCCAAGGCAGCGAAATTTTGTCACCCTGTTCGGCGGGGGAATACATTTATCAGAGCGGGGGTCGCTCATGAGTATTCAAACGGAAAAACAAGGTGCGGGTGCACAAGCGCCTTTGGCAAAGACAACGGACCTGGATTGCGAAACCGCAGCGTTGCTGCGTGCCGCCATTAGGCCAATTTTCTCTAACGCGGCAAACTGGGGCAGCCTGGCAGAGACGCTCAAGGAAAAGGGATACCGGTTGGTGTTCCGTCAAGGGCGGCTATGTCTGACTGACACCGATACCGACGCACGGGTTTGCGGGCTGAACTTTTTGGGTTTTGAATTTCGCGATCTGGTAAGCCGCTTGGGGCGACCTATCGTTGTGCCACGCGGCAACCATGCCGATGGCGACGTACTGGCGACCCGGCCAAGTATAGGCCGGATCTAGAGTAAGTCGCACGCCCTGTTAAATGGCATACGGTCGGTCAGCTTTAGCCGACACCCTGATATATTTCCGCGATTTTGGTTACCGCCGCTTCGGGGCTAAGTTCTTCACTTTCACCTGTGCGGCGGCTGGTCAGTTCCACAACACCGTTTTTCAAACCACGTGGCCCGACGGTAATCCGCCACGGCAGGCCAATCAGGTCCATGGTCGCGAATTTGCCCCCTGCCCGCTCTTTTCGGTCATCGTACAAGGGTTCAAGGCCCAAGGCCGTCAGCGCCTTGTCGATCGTGTCACAAGCGGCATCCGCTTCTTCATCGCCCTGTTTTAGGTTGACGATTCCACAGTGGAACGGGGTCACACCTTCGGGCCAGATAATACCTTTGTCATCGTGGCTTGCTTCGATGATCGCCCCAATCAGGCGACTGACACCGATACCGTGACTACCCATGTGCACCGGCACTGGTTTGCCATCCGGCCCTTGAACGGTTGCGCCCAGCGGTTCCGAATACTTAGTGCCGAAGTAAAAGATCTGGCCAACCTCGATCCCGCGTGCCGAACGACGGCGTTCTTCGGGGATTTGCAGGAACTGCGCCTCGTCGTGGGTTTCGTCCGTACGCGCGTAGAGCGATGTGAACTCTTCCATCACCGCCTGACACTGTGCCTTGTCATCATAATCAATGTCACGCTGGCCCAGCCGGATGTCGGTTACTGCGCTGTCATAGAAAACTTCGGACTCTCCTGTATCGGCCAGAACAAGGAACTCATGCGTATCATCGCCACCGATCGGGCCGGAATCGGCACGCATCGGAATGGCCTGAAGCCCCATCCGTTCGTAAGTACGCAAGTAGCTGACAAGGTGGCGATTATAGGCGTAAAGCGCGTCTTCCTTGGTCAGATCAAAGTTGTATCCGTCTTTCATCAGAAATTCGCGGCCCCGCATCACACCAAAGCGCGGGCGGATTTCGTCGCGGAACTTCCACTGGATCTGATAGAGCGTCAGCGGCAGATCTTTGTAGCTGCTGACATGACCGCGAAAGATGTCTGTTACCAGTTCTTCGGCCGTTGGCGTATACAGCATGTCACGCCCGTGCCGGTCCTGCATCCGCAGCATTTCCTGCCCGAAATCGTCATAGCGCCCGGATTCGCGCCACAAATCCGCAGATTGCAGGATCGGCATCTGGATCGGGATATGTCCGGCCCTGATCTGTTCTTCGTGCACGATGTTTTCCAGCTTGCGCAGGACCTTAAAGCCCAGTGGCAGCCAGGAATAAATCCCCGCCGCGGCCTGCTTGATCATTCCGGCCCGCAGCATCAGGCGGTGGCTGACGATCTGAGCCTCGGATGGGTTTTCCTTGAGAACGGGCAGAAAGTAACGGCTGAGGCGCATGACGTAACCTTTTAAGGTGATATTCCAACAAATAAGGTGATTATGCCAAAGCCTCGGCGGGGGCAATCGGGCATTGGTGTTTTTGCGACCTCTGGTCAGTCGAATTTGGATTGACCCCACAATTAGGATTTCGAATTGTGGCGCGAACGCGAATCCACGAGGCAATGATGCAGACAATTCAGGAACCCGCGCGCGAAATTCCAGTCATTCACAAGACGGGTATCTTGGTTGTCGGTTCGGGCCCGGCTGGTTTGTCCGCTGCGCTGGCTGCGGCACGTACGGGGGCCGAAGTGACGCTGATGGACCGGTTCGGATGCATGGGCGGCAACATCACCGCCGTCGGTGTCGAGGGTTTTGCATGGTACCGCCACGAAAAAACTGTCGAAGCAGGTGGTATCGGCATGGAATTCGAAACCCGCGCCAGGGATATGGGTGCGGCGGTGCCCGAAAGCCAGTCGCTGAGTTATGAACTGGATAGCGAAGGTTTCAAGCTGGTTGCCGATAAGCTGGTAGAAGAAGCCGGCGTGCATCCGATGCTGCACCGTCAGTTCGTGGCCCCGATTTTGGACGGCAACCGCATAACCGGTGTCATCACTGAATCCAAAGCGGGAAGAGAGGCGATATTGGCCCGCGTCGTGATTGACGCAACCGGGGATGCGGATGTCGCCCACCGTGCAGGCGCGCCGACATTCAAGACCGCCAAAGAAGAGATGATGGCGGCCTCTGTCATGTTCCATCTGGCGGGGGTGGACAAGCGCGCGTTCATGGAAGGGGTCAAAGCCGACCCGCAAGCCTACAAGGATTGGGGCGGCGGAGGCGAATGGAACATCGAAACCAGCGGCAAAGAGGACGACATGTTCTCGCCCTTTGTTCATAAACCGTTTCAGCGCGCCATAGACGAAGGGCTGATCCCTGCCCATTTAAACACAATAGCGGGCACCTGGGGCGCGGTGCACGACTCTGGCGAGTTGACATACATGAACCTGATCCATCTGGGCGAGGTGGATGGCACCGATCCCGACAGTCTGACACGCGGAGAGATCGAGGGGCGCAGGCAGGCCATGTTGGCAATCGAGGCATTGCGCCGGTTCATGCCGGGCTGCGAAAATGCCCGCTTGCGGAATTTCGGCATGACAATCGGTATCCGGGACACGCGCAAGATCGACGCGAAATACAACATGACCGAAAATGATGTACGGCATCAGGGCCGGTTCGAAGACACCATCGGTATCTACCCGGAATTTATTGATGGCTATGGCATCCTGATCCTGCCGACCACGGGGCGCTACATGCAGGTCCCCTATCGTTCGATGTTGCCCAAGGGCATTCAGGGATTGCTGGTTGCCGGGCGCTCGCACGGGTCTGATCGCATTGCACACGCTGCAACTCGCAACATGGCGTGCTGTGCAGTTATGGGACAGGGTGCTGGGATTGCCGCCGCTGTATCGCTGAAAAGCAATCAGGACTTGCACAACATGAACCTGGCACCGGTGCATGCAGAGCTGAACCGACAGGGGGTCAGGATCAACTGATGGACAGAATTCCAACCATTGATATTGCCCCGCTGAACGACAAGACGCACCCGCAGTTCGATACGACCATTCAACAGATCATCGAAGCCTGCACCGGCATCGGCTTTCTGTCGATTACAGGGACAGGCGTTACGCAGCCCGAAGTGGATCGCGTGCGCAATTGTGTCCGGTCTATTTTCAACATCGACGAAGCCCGGAAATGGGATCAGGCCATAACGCGCCAGAACTATCGCGGCTATATCCCCATGGGGTTCTTTACCCCCAACGACGGGTCAGGCAATGCTGACAAGTACGAAGGTTACAAACTGCATCACGAAGTAGCCCCAGACGCCCCGGTTCGGCAGGATTGTGCGTTGTATGGCCCGAATTTGTGGCCGCAGGAAGTTCCCGATGCCAAGGGCGTAATCCTTGGTTATTGGGCACGGCTGGATGGCGTAACCGATCTGTTGCTTGAAGCACTTGAGGTCGGGTTGAAGCTGGCGCCCAATTCCCTGCGCGATGCGTTCCAAGACCCGCTGACCAACATGACCTTGCTGCATTACCCACCGCAGGCCGCAGACGAGGTGGGATTTGGCATTCATCCCCACAAGGACACCGATGCCCTGACAATCATTGCCCCGGACCCTGTTGGCGGGCTTGAGGTGCAGACGCGCGACGGAAAATGGATCACACCGGATTGCCCGCCCGGTGGCTTTGTCGTGAATATCGGTGACATGCTGGAACTGTGGTCAGGTGGGCGATTGAAATCCACCCCGCATCGGGTGGTCAATCGGTCCGGCAAGGAAAGGTATTCGTTTCCGTACTTCGCTGTTCCGCGTCACGACGTGGTCGTTGCACCGCTGCTGGAGACCATAAAAGGGTTCGATCGGCCCCCGGTTCATTGCGGTCATTGGTCAGCTGAGACATGGCGCACAAACTGGCCGGATGAGGAAGCTGACGAAAACACCCCTGAATTGGGCACGCTCCACGTTTGATACGCAATATCGCAGGGGAATGAACCGCTTGCATCGCGCGCGTTCATGGGCCAAGAACATTGGCAAGAGCTGCAACGAGGGATTGCGAGATGGCTTTGCCGGTAAAAGATCAGCTCAGGTATTGGGGCTTTGCGGCGATCGTCTTTGTCCTGATTATGTGGCTGCTTGGGGACGTTCTGCTGCCGTTCGTGATCGGCGGGGCGATTGCCTATTTTCTGGACCCGGTCGCGGACCGGTTGGAAAAGATGGGACTGTCCCGCGTTGCTGCGACTGCGGTAATCGCCATCGTCGGCGTTTTGTCCTTTGTTTGGATGTTCGTGATGGTTGTACCGGCATTGATCACCCAGCTGATCGAGCTGGTCGAGGTGCTTCCAAGCCTGTTCCAGGAATTACGCGCCTTTGTCGAAAGACAGTTCCCATCATTGCTGGATCGGGAATCGAACACGCATCAGGCACTGCTTTCGTTCGGTGACACGCTGAAGTCGAAATCGGGTGAGGTGCTGCAAACCGTCGTCTCGTCGGTTGGGTCTGCCATCAACGTTGTCGTGCTGCTGGTGATCGCGCCGGTTGTTGCGGTTTACATGCTGTTGGACTGGGACCGTATGATGGCTAATATCGACGAATTGCTGCCGCGTGATCACGCGCCGACCATTCGTCAGCTTGCGGGCGATATTGATAAAGTGCTGGCGTCGTTCGTGCGGGGCATGGGTACCGTCTGCCTGATCCTTGGCACGTATTACGCGGTTGCGCTGATGATCGTTGGGCTGCAATTCGGCCTGATTGTCGGATTTATCGCCGGACTGGTTACGTTCATTCCATATCTTGGTGCGCTGATCGGCGGCACACTGGCAATTGGTCTGGCCTTGTTTCAGTTTTGGGGCGATTGGGTTCAGATCGGGTTGGTGGCGGGTATTTTCGTGCTGGGTCAGGTGACCGAAGGAAACTTTCTTACACCAAAACTTGTTGGGCATTCTGTGGGTTTGCATCCCGTCTGGCTGTTGCTGGCACTGTCGGTGTTCGGCGCACTGTTCGGTTTTGTCGGAATGCTGGTCGCTGTTCCGATTGCTGCGGCGTTAGGAGTGCTTGCACGTTTTGCCACCTCGCAATATCTGACGGGCCGTCTGTACACCGGGCAGACCGAACAGGATCAGGGCGCCGACTGAATGGCCCGGCAACTGAGCTTTGACCTCCCGGCGAAAACAGCGCTTGGGCGCGAAGATTTTTTCGTTTCGCCCGCGAATGCGCTGGCCGTTGCGATGATTTCGGCAACGTCATGGCCCGGAAACAAACTGGTTCTGAGCGGCCCGGCCGGATCGGGGAAAACCCATCTTGCCCATGTCTGGGCGCAGGAAACGGGTGGCCGGATCGTACAGGCCACTGCGCTGCGATACGATGACGTGCCTGAACTGTCAAAGACGGCGATTGCTGTTGAAGATGTGCCTGCAATCGCTGGTGACATGGATCAGCAACGCACATTGTTTCATCTGCATAATCTGGTTCTGGCCGAGGGAAACGCCATGTTGATGACCGGGCGGATGACGCCGAAATTCTGGCAGTTGCCGTTGGCGGACCTGCAAAGCCGTGTTGAAGGTGCGCATCATGTGGCGCTTGATCCGCCCGACGATGCATTGCTGGGTGCCGTATTGGCCAAACTGTTTCTTGATCGGCAGCTTAATCCCGGCCCCGAGGTGATTTCATATCTCGTCAAGCACATGGATCGCAGCTTTGAGGTTGCGGCACTGGTGGTCGAAAAGCTGGATCAAGTTGCGCTGTCCGAAAAACGAGAAATTACCCGCGCGCTGGCAGTTCGGGTTCTGAATGACGCGTTGGATCAGGCGACACCTGACGATTGACCCGGAAACGATGATTTCGCATGTTGCCAAAGGAAGAGTTGGGGAAGACATGGAACAGTCCGTCGAAGCCGATGTCCCGGATTGGGGTCCGTTTGGAAAACCATTGTTTGATGACCCCGGAGTTCGGGCTTTGTCGCGTGTCGGCGTTGTTGATGTCGGATCAAACTCTGTCAGGATGGTGATCTTTGACGGGGCGGCCCGCTCGCCCGCATATTTTTACAACGAAAAGGTGATGTGCGAACTGGGTGCCGGATTGGCCGAAAGCGGACGCCTGAACCCGGTTGGCCGAGAAAGAGCGTTGGCGGCGCTGCGGCGGTTTCAACATCTTGCAAATGATCTGGACCTGCCCCCGTTGCACGTTGTTGCCACCGCCGCCGTACGCGAAGCCAAGGACGGGCCGGATTTTTGTGCGCAGGTCCACGCGGAGTCAGGTGTCACTGTTTCAATTATCGACGGCGAGGAAGAAGCACGCCTGTCAGCGCAGGGTGTTCTTTTGGGCTGGCCGGGCGCCTATGGCCTGATCTGTGATATTGGCGGATCGTCAATGGAATTGGCCGAAATCGGCGACGGTCAGGTTGGTCGGCGTGTGACATCCCCGCTGGGGCCGCTTAAATTGCGGGACATCAAAGGCGGCCGGCGTGCCCGCAAGGCCCATATCAAGCAGAGCATGGAAGAGTTGCGCAACCAGATGGGTCAGCAGCGCGACCGCCTGTTTCTGGTTGGTGGTAGCTGGCGCGCCTTTGCCCGGCTGGACATGCTGCGCAGGGGTTATCCGCTAAAGGTTTTGCACGAGTACCGGATGACCACCAAACAGGTGCGCGAAACCATCAAGTTTATCGAAAGTAACGACCACGAAAAAATCCGATCACAAGCCGGAGTGTCGGGATCGCGGATGGCGCTTATCCCTTATGCAATGGATGTGTTGGCGCGATTGATCCGTACTTTTAAGCCAAAGGATATCGCGATCTCCAGCTATGGTATTCGCGAGGGGCTGTTGTACGAGCAGATGCCGCAACGCCTGCGCGATCGTGATCCACTGATCGAATCCAGTCGGTTTTCCGAATTGAAGGATGCCAGACTGCCGGGTTTCGGAAAACACCTGTACGATTTTGTCATGCCTTTGTTCCGGTCTGCCCCGCCAGCGCGGGTGCGACTTATCAAGTCGGCATGTTTGTTGCATGACGTCAGCTGGCGCGCGCATCCCGATTATCGCGCCGAGGTTTGTTTCGACAACGTGACACGCGCCAATCTGGGCGGGTTGAAACATTCCGAACGTGTCTTTATCGGGTTGGCCCTGCAACATCGATACCGCAACAAGCGCGAAGGCAACCGGTTTGAACCTCTGTACGCCTTGTTGGACGAACGCGGGCAGAATGATGCCGAGATTCTGGGCAAGGCCATGCGCTTTGGAGCGATGCTGTGGATGCAGAACGAGGCCACGATGGGCACGCTGCGATTTTTCCCGAAAAAGCGAGTGATGGAGCTGTACTTACCCCCAGCCGCCGGAGCGTTGTTCAACGAGGTTGCCGAGGCGCGATTGAATTCGCTGGCTGATGCGCTGAAGTCGGAAGTAAAGGTTATTTCCCGCAAGTGATTGGTGGAAAAACCTAAATATCTGTCGCGCCCTCTGACGGTTCTTCGGATTCGGTGGGGTCTTCCAAAGGATCCTGCGGGGGCTTCTTGCGAATGATGATATCGCCGTTTGGCAACATCTCTGGCGCTTCATAAGCGCTCCAATCCTGAACCTGCGCTGCAAGTTCCGCCAGTGCGGGGCCCATTTCCTGAACAAACGATTGCATGGCAGGTCCGAACTCTTCTGCCAGACCCAGCAGGTCTTCGATTGTTGGCTCCATCTCTTTGCGCAACCCTTCAAAAAAGAGTTCCGCGCCCTGCTCCATTAACGATTTCTCGTCCTCGTCCTGTGCGCTCGCCGGAAGCGTGGTTGCAAGGGTAAATGCACATGTCAGCAGTAAGTGTTTCATAGTCCTGTATATAGGCATCCGCGACTTGGCATGAAAGGCTACAATTCAATATCCAACGTGACTGGAAAGTGGTCCGATGCGGTTAGCAGAGCCTCGCGCAGCTCTGGCATTTTCCAACACGCCTCGTCATTGAACGGATGCCAGATACGCCACGATGGGCGGTGCGACCGCAGGTCTTCGCTGATCATGATGTAGTCCAGAAGCGCCTCGAGAAACTTGCCTTCCTGGGGTCTGGAAAAGCGCGCCGTCGACGGGATGGATCCGGGCCGCAGCCGATGGGCACGATCAGCGTGCGGATCGAAAAGCCCGGCCTGCAGCAATATCTCGACCGAAGACCGACCAAAAAGATGTTCGAACTCATCCAGCCCCGGACCGTCGTTCAAATCGCCCAACAGTATTACCGAGGTTTTGGCGGCTAGATGCGTCTCGACCCTTTTTGCCAGCCAAACCGCCTGCGCCAGTTGCTTTCGGCGGTTGGCGATGGATATTCGGATGGCTTCGTCCCGTGTTTCGGCACCGTGCGGCGCCTTGGATTTCAGGTGTGCTCCGATGAGGCGAAACTCGGCGCCTTCTGCTGTCTGCATCGCAAGTTCCATCGGGGGTTTGGAAAACTGAACCACATCTTCTGTGGCATCAATATCCAGATCAATCCGAAAGGCGCTGTCAAAACGCGGCGCGTCGCGGTCGCCGTTTTCGTCGGCAACGTCCCCAACCGGATCGTGCCGGGCCTTTAGGCGTTGCGGATCATATAGCAGCGCCAGTTCCTGATGTGTGTCATTGGCAAATCCCATAACCGCCTGCGACGCGCGCAGGTCAAACCTTTCGGAAAACTCCTGTAATGCCCGAACAGTGTTCTGGGTTTTTCCGGTGTTGGGGGCTTCGACAATCAGAAATGCATCTGCGTCAACCGCTGTTAAAACCTTGGCGATTGCTTCGACCTGCTGCGACTTTGTTACGTCGTGGCGGCCGGACCAACTGTTGTCAATTATCAGATTATCGTTTTGGTCAAAGAGGTTAGCGAACCATTCCACATTATATGTCGCCAGCCGCACGGTATCAAACCCTCGCCCCGTTGATTTCATCCCATGCACGGTTGATGTCGATCATTTTTTTCTCGGCGAGCCGTACCGCCTCTTCCGGGACGCCGCGCGCCATCATGGCGTCGGGGTGCGTTTCACGAACCAATTGACGCCACACTTTGCGGATTTCTGGCATCGACATATCGCTGGTGACACCCAAAATGGTATAGGGGTCAGCAGGAGCGTCGCGGACAAACCGGGCGCGAAGGGCCTGAAATTGCAAGTCCGATTGCCCGAAAATATTACTGACATCTTCGAGAAACTGGTTTTCATTCGGATGGTAAAAGCCGTCTGCCATCGCGATGTGAAACAAGCCTTCCATCAGATCGCACAGTGTCGTGCTGTCCTCGGCAAACATTCTGGCGATTTTTCGGGCATAATCCTGATACCCGGCGACATCCGTGCGCGCCATGTTGAACACGCGTGCAGCGCCTGCTTCGTCTTCACGGGCAATACGGAACACTTCGCGAAAGGCCGTCACTTCGTCCCGGGTCACCTGACCGTCGGCTTTTGCCATCTTTGCACTCAGCGCGATCACCGCAATGGTAAAGGCCACGGACCTTTCGGGCGGTGTGCGCAGCAATTCGAAAACCTTGGTCAGGCTTTCGCCTTTGGCAAGCGCGCTTAGCGCTTCGGATATGCGGGTCCAGATCGACATGACCGCACCCTAACGCGCCCGGTGGCGGCTGTCAGGTGCGACCATTCATTCATAAGCAAGAATTTTCTGCATCAGCACAAGATCCAGCCAGCGATCCCATTTTTTGGCAACTTCGGGCATTCGTCCAATCTGTGAAAACCCCAGTGAAGCGTGAAACGCAATCGCGCCCGGATTTTCAGATGAAATTCCCGCAACCAATACGTGCACGCCGTCTGCAACGGCGATTTTTTCCAACCGTTCCATCAAGTTGCGACCCAATCCGTGACCGCGCGCCGAGGGTGACAATTGTATCGAATGTTCGCGGCAATATGCGTATCCGGGGCCGCGCCTGAATTCGCCGTATGTCGCGAAACCAACGACCTCTCGGCCAAGTTCGGCAACAAGAAACCGCTCACCCCTGGACTCGATGTCAGCGGCAATGCTGTCGGGCGTGCGTTCGTCTGTTGTGAAGGTAATCAGCGTATCGCGTATGACCTTGTTGGTGATTTCCGCAATTGCCTTGGCGTCTTGAACTGATGCCGGTCGAACACTCATTCCAGCACACGTTTCCCGTGGGGAGTATCGAACTCTGCCCGCAGAGCCGGAGACCCCGATGTGAATTCGACATGCTTTAGCTTGCCCAAAAGCCGTGACAGGTCCGCTGCCGAGGGATGAGAAACGATCAAGCGCCTCAACCGGCATCCACTGGCATCGAGCATACTGGCAGGATGCAGTTCACCATGCCATTGAATGAGCGCCGGAAACAGATTGTCGAAGGGCAGTATTCCGCTGAGTGGGACCGCCATTTTCCATTTCAGGTCACCTCGGGCCAAATCAACGACATTGCCCGCATCCTCTGGAAGGCTTGCCAAGGTGGGCGCGAGATCCGGAACACGGCAAATCCAGTTTGTCAAACGAGGCGGACCGGAAAACCGGTCCAGATCGAACCAACGCGGCCGATCGGGATTGGGTGCGTCCGGGTCAATGGAAATGGCTTCGAGGTATAGCCCGTCGTCCAATCCAAGCAGCCGGTTTTGGGTTGCAAATGCTACGTGCCGCCCGCCCTGCTGCAGCTTGACGCCAAGCGCCTGCTCGACATGGGCGGTGGCGTCATCAAGTGTGCTTGCCGCGACTGCTATATGGTCCAGTTCCATTATGTGACTCCGGCGTGCCGCATGCCTGCGGTTTGGTACCTTTACTCTCGGGCCTTGGCAATAAGCCCCAGTATATCCTGAGCCGCCTCTGGAATGTTGGTGCCCGGCCCGAAAATCGCTTTGACGCCATGATCATAGAGGAACTGATAATCTTGCTGAGGTATGACGCCGCCGCAAATCACGATGATGTCTTCGGCACCTGCTTTTTTCAGCTCTTCGACCAGTTGAGGCGCAAGAGTTTTATGCCCCGCAGCCTGTGACGAGATTCCTACGACGTGAACGTCATTGTCGACGGCATCCTGCGCTGCCTCGGCAGGGGTCTGGAACAACGGGCCCACATCAACGTCAAAACCGATATCGGCAAAGGCTGTTGCTATCACCTTGGCGCCCCGGTCGTGACCGTCTTGCCCCATCTTGACGACCAACATGCGGGGCCGGCGGCCTTCGGTCTCGGCAAAATCCTCGATTGATTTCTGGATTGCGGCGAAACCTTCGTCGCCTTCGTAGGCTGCGCCATACACACCAGCCAGCGTTTTTACTTCGGCGCGATGACGCCCGAATTCTTTTTCCATCGCCATGCTGATCTCTCCTACAGATGCACGTGCACGTGCGGCCTCGACCGCGGCTGCAAGCAGATTGCCGCCCTCTCGCGAGACGCGGGTCAGCTCGTCCAGCGCGGCAGAGCACGCCGCGTCATCCCGTGTTGAACGGATGCGTTCCAGCCGCGCAACCTGCGCGTCGCGCACGGCGACGTTGTCAACATCCAGAATGTCGATCGGGTCTTCCTGCTCCTTGCGGTACTTGTTCACACCGACGATCACTTCTTCGCCACGGTCAATCATGGCCTGACGGCGGGCCGCGCTTTCTTCGATGCGCAGTTTGGGCATTCCGCTGGCAACCGCTTTGGTCATACCGCCCATTTCCTCGACTTCTTCCATCAGCGCCCACGCCTTGTCGATCAGTTCGTTGGTCAAGCTTTCGATGTAATAAGAACCGGCCAACGGATCGACGACATCGGTAACGCCGGTTTCCTCTTGCAAAACCAGCTGGGTGTTGCGGGCGATCCGGGCCGAGAAATCGGTGGGCAGGGCAATCGCTTCGTCCAAGGCATTTGTGTGCAGCGACTGGGTGCCGCCCAGAACCGCGCTCATCGCTTCATACGCGGTGCGGATCACGTTGTTGTACGGGTCCTGTTCCTGAAGTGACACGCCTGACGTTTGGCAGTGTGTCCGCAGCATTTTCGAACGTTCGGATTTTGCGCCAAAATCAGTCATCACACGATGCCACAGCGTGCGCGCGGCGCGCAGTTTGGCAATTTCCATGAAAAAGTTCATGCCTATCGCAAAGAAGAATGACAGGCGTCCGGCGAATTTGTCGACATCCATACCGGCCTGCGTTGCGGCCCTCACATAATCCCGCCCGTCGGCAAGGGTATAGGCCAGTTCCTGCAACAGATTCGCCCCGGCCTCTTGCATGTGATAGCCCGAGATCGAGATGGAGTTGAATTTGGGCATTTCGTTCGAGGTGAAGTCGATAATGTCTGAAATGATCCGCATCGACGGTTCAGGCGGGTAAATATAGGTGTTTCGCACCATGAACTCTTTGAGAATGTCGTTCTGAATGGTGCCTGACAGCACGGATTTGTCGTGCCCCTGTTCTTCGCCAGCAACGATAAAGCTGGCGAGGATCGGAACAACTGCGCCGTTCATCGTCATCGACACTGAAACCTTGTCCAGCGGGATACCGTCAAAGAGGATTTTCATGTCCTCGACGCTGTCGATGGCGACGCCCGCCTTACCGACATCACCGACAACGCGGGGGTGGTCGCTGTCATAGCCACGGTGCGTTGCCAGATCAAAGGCAACCGAAACCCCCTGCTGACCCGCGGCCAGATTGCGGCGGTAAAACGCGTTAGATTCCTCGGCCGTTGAAAAACCTGCGTATTGTCGGATGGTCCAGGGCCGGCCTGCGTACATCGTTGCCTTAACACCGCGCGTGAAAGGGCCAAAACCGGGCATCGACCCCATATGCGGCAGGTCGGCAGTGTCTTGCGGCGTATAAAGTGGCTTTACGTCGATGCCTTCAAGCGTCGCCTTGGTCAAATCCTCCAATGGCCGCCCGCGCAGTTCTTTTTCGGCCAACTTGCGCCAATCGTCGGTCTTGGTCATTGCATCGTCCTTTTGTCAAATTCGGTCTGGGCAGGAAATTCCCCGCCTGTCGTGTTGTTTGGGTTGTGGATGAGTTCGGCCAATCCGTCGGCACCTGCGTCCAGCCAGGCCAGATCTTGTGCGTAGGCGTCCCACAGTCGGGCCGCCTGAATTGGGCTGGGAACGGTTGCCGGCTGGAACCGCGTTTCATTCTTTCGTGTTTCCGGGGGCAGCGCGGATGCAGATGCACCTGTGATCGGTTGAAACTGCGCGGAGGGATCGTTGGCAAAATCCTCGAATGGCAGAATGCTGAGACGAACATTTGGAAAAGCACTTGCCAGATCAACGATCACGCCCCGCCAGTTGCGTTTTCCCTGAGAAATCACCTCCCACCGATCGGCAGAGATCGATTTGCCCTTGTGATGGCCCAAATACGCAGCGGTAGAGACCCAGTAAGTGCTTAAAGCGCGAATATTCAGCACAATTTGCGTAACTTGCCCAGCGAATGCGTGGCCCAGCGTTTGCGCACGTAGCGATACCTCTGGGTACAGCGTTTCGTGCCGCAGATTGCCGATGACCGAACCCAGCATATTTTCGTCACTGATCAGAAGGTGTCGGATACCGTTGTGGCGACACTTGTCCAGACTTTGTTGCAACCTGACCTGTCCTGATGGTTTGGAGTAAAGAACGTCACCAATTTCGCCCCCCCGGGTTCGCTGCGGTCCCCAGAATCCCATCCCGCAACGTTCGAGCACATCTGCGTTGTAACGCACGTAGTGTTGAAAACTGGTGGTCGCACAGCGATGGGCACCGAAATGCAAGGTCACATCCATACGCATACCTGTGGTTTGACCGACAAGCGGGCCGAGAGGGAATGAACAAAGGTCATGCCAATCCCCCGGCAAGATCGATTTCGCACAACTTTTTGTTGGAGTTGCGCATTTCACTGGTCGCATTCGTGTGAACAGGGTCTATATTTAACCTGACAGGAGACCACATGACCCGCACGCTTGCCTTTGTTATTTCTGCGCTAATCCCGCTTGCCGCCCTGGCCGCCGATGGTTCGGCAACAGATGACGATGCGTTTGTGCGACCGGCCGGAGACAGTGATCTAAGCGAGTTTTTGTGGGTGAACCGGCCCATTGTTGTTTTTGCCGATACCCCTGCTGATCCGCGTTTCCAGACCCAGATTGATATGTTGCTGGAGGGTGAGGGCGTGATGCGGGATCGTGACGTTGTGGTTCTTACGGATACTGATCCGTCCGCGCGTTCAGCCGTCAGATCAAAGTTGCGTCCACGCGGTTTCCAGTTGGTGTTTGTCGACAAGGATGGAGTTGTAAAGCTGCGCAAGCCCGAGCCGTGGAGCGTTCGGGAATTGAGCCGTTCGATCGACAAAACCCCGCTGAGACAGCGGGAAATTCGCGAACGCAGAGACGGCGGGTGACGCGAGGAGTCCGGGAGAGCGCAGCGGATCATCGTGCAATCGACTCCATGTTAGTTTTGGGCACCTGCGGGTTTGTTTTTGGAGGAATTGATCCAAAAAGCTTTAACCATCCATAACCAAGCGTCAGAACTACCAACACCACGATCAGGATCGCCCATTCCCCTGCAAAGATTTTGGTTGCAGCAAAGCGAGCAAGCTTCGACGTGAGTACCATCGCGATCAACAAGCCGGATACAATCCCGAGCGCTCGAGGCCAGTGCCCGTAAACCACCCGCGTCAACACCGTATAAACGATCCCTGCGACAACTCCCGAAACGACGAGCGTAAGATTGATTGTTTCGATAAAGATTACTTCGCAGCGATAGGAGCAGTCCAGATAGGTAATCACGCCGCCTGACAGCACGAACTGCACTGCCATTGCCACAATACTAATCCAAACGTGGTGTACGTAATTCATTGTAAAGGTTCGCTATTCAAACTCAATAATGACATCATCCACGGCAAGACTGTCACCCGGACCCGCGTTTATCTTGGCGACAATGCCCTTCTTTTCAGCGCGCAGGATGTTTTCCATCTTCATCGCCTCGACCGTGCACAACGCCTGACCTTCCTGAACTTCCTGTCCGACTTCGACATCGATCTTCACAATCAGGCCGGGCATCGGGCAAAGCAGCATTTTCGAAGTATCCGGCGGCAGCTTTTCTGGCATCAGCTTGGCAAGTTCTGTCTGACGTGACGTGCGTACATGCACCCTGAAATCCGCGCCGCGATTGCGAATGCGGAAACCACCCGAAACCTTGCCAACTTTCAAGACAAGCGGAGCTTCATCAACTTGTAGCAGAGCCAGTTGGTCGCCCGGCGTCCAATCCGATGTAATCCGCAGTTTCGAACCATCTTCAAACTTGACGGTAGAACCTTCTTTGTCGGCCTTAACCTTAACCGCAAATTCCTGCCCCTGCAGGGAAACCACCCAGCGCTTGCCTACCTTACGCTCATGGTTGTCCATGCGGCCTGACACCCGTGTGCGGCGAATTTCGGCGACGCGGTGCATGGCTGCGCACGAGGCCGCGATCCGACGCAAATCTTCCTCGGGCAGTGTCACACCCTCGAACCCGTCCGGGTATTCTTCGGCGATGAACGCAGTGGTTATGTCACCGCTGATAAATTTCGGATGATCCATTACCGCCGACAAGAACGGCAGATTGTGACCGATCCCTTCGACCTCGAAACTGTCAAGCGCAACGCGCATCGCCTCGATTGCCTGACCACGCGTGGGCGCCCACGTGCACAGCTTGGCGATCATCGGGTCATAGTACATCGAAATTTCACCGCCTTCGAAAACGCCGGTATCGTTACGAACCGCAGCCGGGCCTTCGGGTGCCTCGCCTTGCCATTTACCGTTGTCCAACAGCGGTCCCGCCGCAGTTTCCTGCGGTGGACGATAGCGGGTCAGACGACCAATCGATGGCAGGAAACCACGGTACGGATCCTCGGCATACAAACGGTTTTCAATGGCCCACCCGTTCAGGGTTACGTCATCTTGGGAAATCGACAGTTTTTCACCTGCCGCCACGCGCATCATCTGTTCAACCAAATCGACGCCCGTGATCAGTTCGGTCACCGGATGTTCAACCTGAAGACGTGTATTCATTTCAAGGAAAAAGAATTTCTTCTCGCCATCGACGATGAACTCAACGGTGCCGGCACTGGCATACCCCACGGCTTTGGCCAACGCGACCGCCTGTTCGCCCATCGCGCGACGCGTCGCTTCGTCAAGAAATGGAGATGGCGCTTCTTCCACGACCTTCTGGTTCCGGCGCTGGATCGAGCATTCACGCTCGCCCAGGTAAACACCGTTTCCGTGGGTATCGCAGAGCACCTGAATTTCGATGTGGCGCGGTTGAGTTACAAATTTTTCTATGAAAATGCGGTCGTCGCCGAATGAGTTTGCCGCTTCGTTCTTGGAGGACTGAAAACCTTCACGCGCCTCGGTATCATTCCAGGCAATCCGCATGCCCTTACCGCCGCCGCCAGCGCTGGCTTTGATCATTACCGGGTAGCCGATTTGCTGACTGATCTTGACCGCTTCGTCGGCGTCTTCGATCAACCCCATGTATCCGGGAACGGTTGAAACATTTGCTTCCTGAGCGATTTTTTTCGATGTGATCTTGTCGCCCATTGCCTCGATCGCGCCTTTTGGCGGTCCGACAAAGGCGACGCCCTCGGCCTCTAACGCCTCGGCAAACTTGGCATTTTCTGATAAAAAGCCATAGCCTGGGTGAACAGCCTGCGCGCCGGATTGCCGGATGGCATCCATGACCTTGTCGATCACGATATAGGACTGATTGGCGGGCGGTGGCCCGATATGCACCGCCTCGTCAGCCATGTCCACATGCAGCGCCTGCCTGTCAGCGTCCGAGTAGATGGCGACTGTGCCGATACCCATCTTGCGCGCAGTCTTAATGACGCGGCAGGCGATCTCGCCACGGTTGGCGATCAGGATCTTGTTGAACATGGAACGTCCTTTGTCTTGGTGTTCTTGGAACGCAAAACGCCGCCACAGGGCATGTGCCCCGCGACGGCGTATCGCGCGATGACGGTCGGGGTTTTGAAAGCCCCGGAAATTCGCGTGTTAGTTACAGGTTTTCTGTGCCTGACAGTAAAGTACATTTGTCGCAGCGCCTGCTGCCGCGCCGACGACCGGGTCGGCATCAATCGCCAAGGCACCAAGGGCCCCGGCGCTGCCGCCAAACAACGCCTGTTCCTCTGGCGTTTCGCCACAGGCCGCCAATCCAATGCAGGCTGCGAGCGCGAGCGCAAGTTTCGGTTTTCGCATCTATTCTGTCCCTTTTCCTTCTTTGACAGTTCGCGCGAAAGTTGCATCGACAGGGTGTGCGGATGCAAGAAGCAATGCCCAACAGACGCGTCTTGCGCAGCATCTTGCCTTTTGCCGGTTTCACCATGTCGACAGAAAAAAGCAGGCAGGTCATTGTGAAAATCACGGACCTGCCCACTGAAGGAAGGGGTACGGAATAGTAGGTGCATGTGTGGCGCAGGCAAAGTTGTGCCACACGGCGTATTCAACCTGCCCGGTGGAATCTTCGACGCCAACTTAACAATGTTTCCACAGGTCATTCCGGCCAGAATCTGCCCATTCACCTTTAGCCCGCGCAAAATTGCGCCTACTTTTCCGTGTTTTCGCGGCCAGAAAGGCGATGAAGCCCTTGTTTGCAAGGCGCTGTGCTCTGACGGCGTGAAATCTGATGAGCCATTTGACGCGCAAGCAATCCGTCCAGATGCAGTGATGCGATCGCCTTGCCAATTCCCAAGTAGGAAACCGGCACGGGTGTTTAGCCCAAAGTGATCTTTGACCGCGCGGCGCATGTTCAACCGACCCCGTCAAAGATGTCAGGAAAGGATATGCGGGCCGCATTTACATCGATCATCAAAAGCGCATCATAGCTTGCCAGTTCAAAGGGGTCTTCGGCAGGAACAACTTCGCGTCCGAACAACCAACTCAGGCGTCCGGCGTCCAGATTGCCACGCTCGAACGGTTGATCGCCAAAGTGTTCCCACAAGGCCTCGATAAAAGCAGTGTCGGCGCGCCGGTCCGCTGGTTTGCGATCCCGAAAGCGTTCACGTCGGGTCAAAGGCGTTACGCCTTTGGGATTGGCGCGACGAATGGTGAATTGATAATCGGTACCGGCAAGGCGACCGGGGAAGCCACGATGTTTCAGCATTCGCGCACCTCGGTAGCAGTATAGATATGATGATACACGCAAAATCCTGACGTTGTGCTTTTCATAGTCAAAGCCCCTCCCAGACGCATTTCGATTGTTCCAGACGGTAGGCTTCGAAAAACTGGGTCGCGTCTGGTTCGGAATGTCCAAATTCGACAGGACGGTCGGAAAGCGAGATGACCACGCGCGCCGGATTCAACTCGTGCTGCGCTACGTATGGGATCGCCAGTGTCTGGCAAAGATGTTCCATATCTGCCGAGGCGACATCATAACCGATACGTCCTGTTGTCGCCCCGATCTTTGGCGCGATAAACCGGAACCGAACCCATAACTCGCCCGGGTTGTTGTCGAGCAGCACGTCCGTAAACTCTATCGGTTGTCCAGAGGGCACAGGCAACAGGATCTGGGAATTGGCGTTTGTTGGCGAAAAAACTGCAATCACAGTCAGCAAGGCCGCGCCACCGCAGTGCTGCAGCATACGAAACCCTTGCGTTAGGCGCGTAGCGCAGGACGCCATCAGATCGTTATGAAACGCCAAAACCCTCATGTTAGGGCTTCGTCCGTTGTATCAAACGCGGCGGGCGAGATAATCTCGATCAGTTCCATATCGTCAGAATGCCGTACCTCGCGGTGAACAATTCCTGGCGGTTGTAAAACGCTGGATCCAGCGCGCAGAACATGTTCGCCCTGCCCCTCATACTCGAACACGACCCACCCTTTGGTGACATAAACCATCTGGAATTCCAGGTCATGACTGTGCCATGCGCCCGGGCTTTCCATACCTGGCACCGCCCGGATGACATGTGCACCGAACTTGCCTTGCGTTGCGTCCTTGATGCCAAGGTCGCGGTATTCAAAAAATGCACGCAAGCCTTCGCCGACAAAAGCAGAGCCATCAGCATGGGACACGGTAAACGCCTGATTTTTCCAAATCGACCTTTGAGGTTTCTTTCGCCAATGCTCACGCACGAGCACCATTTCGACCACTTCATCAGGCGACAAATCTCTCCGATCGGAAATAAATTCGGCAGATAGTTTCGCGTCGCGAAGTTTCCAAAAACCTTCTTCAATTTTTTCGAACAAGTCTTCCTTGAGATCTCCACCGGCGTCAGAGGAATGCTCATAGATTCGGCCACGCACCCCTTCTCGCCAAGTTAGCGGCAGGTTGCTATCGGTAGTTTTTTCAAAGTACGCATATACGTCTGGGAGACGCGCTGCGCCCCCAAGCGCTCGAAAGACCTCAACGATTTGATCAATTCGCCTCATGAGCGTCCTCTCTCACAACGGAATGTTGTCGTGTTTCTTCCACGGGTTTTTCAGCTGCTTGTTGCGCAGGCTTGCAAAGGCGCGGGAAACACGGCGGCGGGTCGAGTGCGGCATGATCACCTCGTCAATAAATCCGCGTTCTGCCGCGACAAACGGGTTGGCAAAGCGGTCCTCATAATCCGCGGTATGCTGGGCGATTTTTTCAGCGTCACCCAAATCGGCCCTGTGGATGATTTCAGTTGCGCCCTTGGCGCCCATGACTGCGATTTCTGCCGTGGGCCACGCATAGTTGAAGTCCCCACGCAGATGTTTCGACGCCATGACGTCATATGCGCCGCCGTATGCCTTGCGGGTGATTACGGTCACTTTGGGAACCGTGGCCTCGCCATAGGCAAACAGCAATTTGGCCCCGTGCTTGATCACGCCGCCGTATTCCTGACTTGTGCCCGGAAGGAAGCCCGGCACGTCAACCAAGGTCAGGATCGGGATTTCAAAACAGTCGCAGAACCGGACGAAACGGGCCGCCTTGCGAGAGCTGTCAATATCCAGACACCCCGCCAGAACCATCGGCTGATTGGCGACGACGCCAACAGTTTGCCCTTCGAGACGGATGAAACCGGTAAAGATGTTCTTGGCGTAATCTTCCTGAATTTCATAGAAATCGCCTTCGTCCGCGACTTTGGCGATCAGTTCCTTCATGTCATAGGGCGTGTTCGGATTGTCGGGAACCAGAGTGTCCAGCGATGTCTCGATCCGTCCGGGTTCGTCAAAAAACGGACGTACGGGTGGCTTTTCACGGTTGTTCAGTGGCAGGAAATCGACAAGACGCCGAACCTCGGCCAGGGCTTCGACATCATTTTCAAACGCGCCATCGGCAACCGAGGACTTTTTGGTGTGGGTCGAAGCCCCGCCAAGTTCTTCGGCGGTCACAACCTCGTTCGTGACGGTTTTGACAACATCAGGACCGGTCACAAACATATAGGATGTGTCTTTGACCATGAAGATAAAGTCGGTCATCGCGGGGCTATACACGGCACCACCGGCACATGGGCCCATGATCACGCTGATCTGCGGCACAACGCCTGACGCCATAATGTTGCGCTGGAAAACTTCGGCATAACCCGCCAACGATGCGACGCCTTCCTGGATTCGCGCGCCGCCCGAGTCGTTGATGCCGATCACAGGCGCACCGTTTTGCATCGCCATATCCATGATCTTACAGATTTTCTGGGCATGGGTTTCCGACAACGATCCGCCGAAAACGGTGAAGTCCTGCGAAAAGACATAGACCATGCGCCCGTTGATCGTGCCCCATCCGGTCACAACCCCATCGCCCGCAGGTTTTTGTTTTTCCATCCCGAAATCCGTGCAGCGGTGACTTACGAACATGTCAAACTCTTCGAAGCTGCCTTCGTCCACCAACAGTTCGATCCGTTCGCGCGCGGTTAGCTTGCCGCGCGAATGCTGCGCATCGATCCGCCTTTGTCCGCCGCCCAACCGCGCGGCCTCGCGGCGGTTCTCGAGTTCGGAAAGGATGTCTTTCATCGCGATAATCCCCTGTGAAATTTGAAATGACCATATAGACTGACGGCAACGCACCAAAGTCATTTTCGGCAAATTTGCAAATTATTACCTTTTGCGTCAAAGCTAAATGCAAATTTGCTAATTTCTTTGTTTACCAGTCGCCAAGCATGGATTTTCCTGCCGAGCAAAACTAGAGGTGAACCATGCAAGTCAGCCCGACGCCAGTTCACCGCAGCCCGCCTACGCTGGCGACCCTTATTCTGTTGTCCGGCTTGTCGGCATTGAGCATGAATGTGTTCCTGCCCAGCCTTCCAACAATGGCGACGTATTTCCAGACTGATTATCGGGTCATGCAATTGTCGGTGGCCCTTTATCTGGCGGTGAACGCCGTGATGCAGATAGTCATCGGGCCAATCGCCGACAAATCCGGGCGACGACCGGTCATCTTGTGGGGGCTGACGTTGTTTCTGCTGGCGACCCTTGGCTGCATTTATGCGCCAAACGCTGAAATCTTTTTGTTTTTTCGGATGTGCCAATCGGTCATTGCTGTTTGCATCGTTTTAAGCCGCGCTGCGGTTCGGGACATGTTCGAACAGGACAAGGCGGCATCGATGCTGGGCTATGTCACGATGGGAATGGCGGTTGTACCAATGATCGCGCCAGCCATCGGTGGATTTCTTGAGGAAACTTTTGGCTGGAAGGCCAGTTTCTGGCTGCTATTGGTGCTTGGTGCCTTGACCGTTTTTCTGGTCCATTTCGACTTTGGCGAGACCTCACACAAAAGCGGCAAAACGCTGGTCGCCCAGTTCCGGGAGTACCCTGAATTGCTGACATCGCCCCGGTTTTGGGGTTACTCGCTGGCCTCTGCCCTGTCGTCGGGTGCGTTCTTTGCCTATCTCGGGGGGGCGCCGTTTGTTGGCACCGAAGTGTATGGCATGGACCCGTCCGAGGTTGGGCTTTATTTTGGTGCACCCGCAGTTGGTTATTTCTTTGGCAACTTTTTCAGCGGGCGGTTTTCTGTTCGGTTTGGCGTTAACAAGATGGTTCTTTGGGGGTGCTGGCTGAATGCCTTTGGCGTCGCAATCTCTCTTGTGATTTCACTGGCAGGTTTTGGAACAGCGTTAAGCTTTTTTGGCTTGATGACGCTGGTGGGTCTTGGCAACGGGATGTCGATCCCGAACGCAACCGCCGGCTCCTTGTCTGTGCGGCCGCATCTGGCAGGAACAGCATCCGGTCTGAGCGGTGCGATCATGCTGGGCGGAGGCGCCGCGCTGAGCGCGCTTGCGGGCGCTCTTTTGACAAAGGAAACCGGCGCGGCACCCTTGTTGTGGCTGATGCTGGCCTCGGCGGTGCTGGGTGTGTTTGCAATTTTGGTGGTTATTCGGAGAGAGCGGCAATTGGGCCTATAGCTGCTTGATCTCGTGACTTTGCAAAGTTAGCCTGCGTCACAAGTAAATCTGCAAAGGTTCCTTATGGCTACCCAAAAGCTTTATGCCGGCGCCAAGTTGCGCGAGATCCGCACACGCCTGTCCCTGACGCAAAAGGATTTTGCAACCAAGCTGGGCGTTTCCCTTCCGTATCTGAACCAGATGGAGAACAACAACCGCCCGATTTCGACAACGGTTGTTCTGGCGCTTGCGCAGGAATTCGGGCTGGATGTTACCGAGCTTAGCACTGGCGACAGTGAGCGGTTGGTATCCGATATGCGCGAGGCGCTGGCTGATCCGATTTTTTCAGATGCCATGCCACCGCTTGCGGATTTGCGCCTGACTGCGTCGAACGCGCCAGCACTGGCGCGTGCGTTTATCGAACTGCATCGCAGCTATCGACAAACGCATGAACGGCTGGCGTCACTGGACGAAGCATTGGGGCGCGAAGATGCGCGTATTCAGGCAAGCCCGTGGGAAGAGGTGCGTGATTTCTTTCATTATTGCGACAATTACATTGATGCCGTGGATCGCGCGGCAGAGCGGTTCGCAGAGCGCGGCAAAAGTCCCGGCGGCGTTCGGGAAGCCGCGTTTGGCAGCTTGGCCGAACGCGGCATCAAAGTGGAATTCGTAGATATCGAGGCGTTGCGCAGCTATGACCCGAATAATAAGACCCTGCAATTGTCGTCACGTGCCGCGCCGCAGACACAGGTGTTTCAGTTACTGTTGCAGGTTGCACTGATCAGTCAGGACAAGTTGCTGGAAGCCACGCTGGATTTCGCACGGTTTCAGACAGAAGA
>JBPCWT010000006.1:0-3886 GCA_051009255.1 Ruegeria sp.
GCTCATAGGCCTTACGGGCCGTGTCGGCGTAGATTTCACTCATTTTGGTGGCCTGGAAAACAAAACCTTCGTAGCTCTGCTTGGCATGATCGCTTTGAATTTCGAAAGCCTTTTCAAGAGTTATAGCGCCAAAAAGCTGTTCAACAACCGCAGCGTTTTCCTCGTAGGATTTTTTGGAGAAGTCGGTGGCCTCGGTCGTCAGCGTCTGCATGCCCTGGGCAAACGCCGAATAGCTCTTCAGCATATGGTCCATGGCATCTTTGCCGTACTTGCTGGCCTCATCAAAGGAAAACATGTCGATGTCCTGTTTTGGGTGGGAGATTTGGGTGCACCGGGAAAGCGTGACTGGGTTCCGGACACACCGGCGATTTATATGCGATGCAACAAAATGTCAACGAATTTTGTGCAGCGCACACATGCAGTTTTGCCGGATTAACCGTGAATTCAATTCATCTGGAAAGAATTCAGCAACCATAAACGGATTGGTAACGCTGTTTGCCTAGACTGCAAAGAAGTGGCGGTCAAAGCTCTTGTCCGCAGTTGATTTTGTGCGTAGCGTAACGTGATTGGACCAATAAAGTGAACACTGTGTCTCTCGGCGCCAGGTATATCGAAAAGCTGAATCGGATATTCCAAAACGTTGTAAAATCTGTCTGCCTCATTGGCCTGATCGTGGTCGTGGGTACGGGGATGGCTTCGGCCAATCCCAAGTATGCCGGGCTTGTTATCGATACGAAAACAGGCAAGACCCTGTATGCTTCAAATGCCGACTCGTCTCGCTACCCGGCCTCCCTGACAAAAATGATGACGCTCTACATGGTTTTCGATGCGCTCGACAGCGGCAGGATCACCAAGAAGACCCGCATACGGGTCTCCAAGAATGCCGCCGCTGAACCGCCATCCAAATTGGGCATCAGGGCCGGACAGACACTCTCTGTGGAACAGGCCATCTACGCGCTGGTCACCAAATCCGCCAATGACGTCTCCACCGCCGTTGCCGAGCATCTAGGCGGATCGGAATCTGGCTTTGCACAGATGATGACCAGCAAGGCTCATGCGCTGGGCATGAAGAAAACCACTTTCCACAATGCCCATGGCCTGCCCAACAGCAAGCAGAAAACAACCGCCCGCGACATGGCGCAGCTGGGCATCGCATTGCGCGAGCACTACCCCGCGCACTATCACTATTTCTCCACGCGCAGCTTCAAATATGGCAAGGCCCGCTACACCAACCACAATCGGTTGCTGGGATCTGTCAAGGGCGTGGACGGCATCAAGACCGGATACACCAGGGCATCGGGCTTCAATCTTGTAAGCTCGGTGCGCAAGGACGGACGCAGCATCGTCGCCGTGGTGATGGGCGGCAAGACCGGTGCCAGCCGCAACAAACACATGCAGGATCTGATATCGCGCTATTTGCACAAGGCCTCGCGCAGTGGCAATGCCAACCTGGTCGCACAGGCACCTTCAAGCTTCAAGATCGGCCTGCCGAATGTTGGTCCGATACCGAAGTTCCGTGACAACAGCGACGTGCGTATTGCCCTTGCCTACGCCAAGCCGCAGACCGCAGCCGCATTCCCGGTTCCGCTCGATCGCCCGGTTATCGGCAAGGAAGCCCTGGTTGTCAGCCTGAACAAACAAAAAGCGGTTGTTGCACCGTCCAAGCGTCCCTCCAACATCGTGCCCAACACTAACAACACCACGGGTGTCGACGGCGTTGTCACGTCGAGCACAAACGTGCCCTCCGGCTGGGTTGTCCAGATCGGCGCGACCCCGGACAGGGCGACCGCCGAACAGTTGCTGATCGAAGCACAGCGCAGAACTGGTGGCATGATCAGCGGTGCCCAGGCCTTCACCATACCGACCGTCCGCGATGGCGAACAGCTGCACCGGGCCCGGTTTGCCGGTTTTGACGGCAAGGCTCATGCCTGGAAGGCCTGCAGGGCCCTGAAACAGAAGGGCTACGGTTGCTGGGCAACCGAACAGTAAACGCAAGCTAGCGCGGGTCATGCGTCCGCATCCTCGACTTTGTATCTTGTATTGAGGAAATTCTAATGGCGTCGCAGAAGCACTTCCTTGGCCTCGTTGATGCGGGCCGCCAGAAAAACCGAGCCACCGGTATCGGGATGAACACGCTTCATCAGGCGGCGATGCGCCTCGCGGACTTCCGCCTCGGACGCACCAGCAGCAAGACCAAGGATCTCGTACGCTTCCTCCTCAGTCATGGAGCCCGAAGCTGGCGCAGCTCCCAACCCGTCGCCCGGATCCGTCTCAAAGCCCTCACGCCAGGCGGGTTCTCGGCGGTCAAGATACGCCTCTAGTACCTGTACACTTTCCGGATCGCCGCGCAGCTCACCGTAGAGCTGGCGCAGTTCCTCCTCATCGAGTGAATCCAGTTCCCGCCCCTCGAACTGTCCGACCAGCACCAGCCCGTTCATGGAACCTGTGTCGAGCTCCAGTTCCATCTCGAGGGCTGCCGTTCTCACCCGCGACGTCTGGCTGGCGGTACGGGTGCCGCGCAACTTTGACCGGGCCCGCCCGTATAACGCCGCGGCAAGGCCAAACAGTCCCATGGCAAGCGCGGTTCTGCCGAGGAAAATGAAAACCAAGCCCAGCAGCGTCAGCAGGGACGGCACAAGGTAGCGCAACACCTGGGCCAGCCGCTGTGGATCGAGGCGCGTGAACAGGACAGCCAGGCCCCCCAGCAACAAGCCGGTCAGGAGAATGTAGAAAAATATGTTCACCTACGGACCGCCCTTCCCTCCGGAAAGCTGTTCAAGCAGAAGTCGGGATTCCCGGCTCTTGTCCTTTTCCAGTGCCGTCATGCCACCCGACGCATATACTGCCACCGCCTTGAGCAGGTTGAGGAGCGCCTCGGCCGCATTGCCGTCAAACCGAAGATAGGCGCCACCGGACAGGCGGGCGATTTCGCGGAAGGCAGACTGCGCAGCGGGGTCGCGGCCCTCCTGGAACATGAAACATGGCACTTTGCGCATGCCAAGCTCGCCCGCAAGCTGGCACAGCTTGTCGACATCCTCTTCCATCGCGTCACCGATATAGACCATGGCGCTGACCGGCTTGCGCACGGTTTCATCACGTGCGTGTTTGAGCACCTTGGCAATCTGCGTATGGCCGCCGCGGCAATCGATACGGACCATCAGATCGCGCAGTTGAGCCGCATCGGCCACCCACCTGGATGCACGGCATTCGCCAAATCCACGGAAATAGACCAGTTGGACGTTCAACCCGCCCGCCCTGCTCACGGCGGTGAACATCTCGGCCTGCAGCATGCAGGCGGCATCCCAGGTCGGTTGCCGGCTCATCGTCGCATCCAGTGCAAAGATCAGGCGTCCGCTGTCGGAACCCGCGGGCTTGCTGACCGATCGGGCCGCGTTGAGAAAGTTCTCGATATCTCGCTTGGAGGACTGATCCGGCGCGACATCCGTTGCACCCTTGCCTTCAGTTATGTCGCGACCAGACATGACGTGCTCCTTGCAAACGAAACGGCCCTGCCCAACAGCCGGCAAGCCGTATCGAACTTTCCTTCTGTAAATTTAGTGCATGCAAGGGCCAAATTGAACCAGCAGTGCCAAAACATGCGCCGCGGTGCAGGAGTTTCTGCAGACGCGGTTAAGGCCGAATTGACATCCGAAACATCACAAAAGTCCCAGGTCTGCCAGTTCGCGACGCAGTTCCGGCGGTAGCGACATCAGTCCGCCATCCCGACTTGCAAGGTCCAATGGCGCGTCCGCGACTGTCAGGTAACGCCATCCCTGAAAGGCGCGCCGTGGCTGCCAGTAGGTCGGGATCAGCCGCGGCTCCAGCACGATACGGCACCGCGAGACGCCAGCACTGTCAGTAAACGGGCGAATTTCCTGGATATACT
>JBPCWT010000007.1:0-16457 GCA_051009255.1 Ruegeria sp.
GTCACGCGCACCCTCGACCCGACGCATGAACGCCTCGAGCTGCGGTATGCGGTCCGCCAGCACGCCCTGACGAACGGTCTTTGTCGGAAAGCTTTCGATTTTGGCGGTGAATGGCTCCTTGGCGCCCGAACCGGTCAGAAAGATGCCCTCGAGTAGGGGCAGTTGGTTCAGCGCAGTTTCGCTGAAACTCGCCAGTTTTTCTGCAGCCTTGGCGTTGTTTCCGCCACTTTCGATAAGCGCGGGCAACATGGATTGGATCAACTCAACCTCTCCGCCCAGAAATACGCTGTTGAGCAAGGCATTTTCGTCAAACCCTTCGGGTAAACCGAACCGGCCCAGTAAATCAGCCCATGTCAGGATTTTTGCAAAACCGGTACGCTTTTGCGTGATTGCGGCCGTCAGTTTGTCAAAGCCGGTATCCGTGACGAACCGCGCAACGCCATCAACCAGCGCTGCACGAGGGCCATCAGCCATGATTTCAACGATCTCTTCGCGCAGCAGGGCGGCTGCGCGGTCTTCCATTTCTGAAAACTGGGGGCTGACCCCGGCCTCTAGCGGAAAACGGCGCAGCAATGACGCGCAAAAAGAGTGGATCGTCTGAATTTTCAATCCGCCCGGCGTTTCGATTGCGCGTGCAAACAAGGTACGCGCATGGGCTAGACGCTCTGGATCGATGGCGTTTTCCACGCCCAGATCGTTTAGCTGGGTTAGCAGGCGGGTGTCGCCCAGCATTGCCCATTCGCCCAGTCGCCTGAACAGGCGATTCTGCATCTCGCTGGCTGCGGCCTTGGTGTATGTTAGGCACAGGATATGTTCGGGTTGGACATCGCTGAGCAGCAGACGCGCAACGCGGTCGGTCAGAACGCGGGTTTTGCCAGAGCCCGCATTTGCCGCCAGCCAGGTTGACGCGTCAGGTCGCGCTGCCTTTACCTGACGTTCGGTTGCTTCGTCGCGCGCGGTCATGTCAGATCCTCTGGCCGGGGGTCGGCAGTTCTGTCCCATTCGCCAAAGCGCGACAGATGATCGTAGTCGCCGATGTCGCTGTCCTTGTGCAGCATCCGGCGGGCAGAAAAACCCTGATCAGGCTCTAAATAAGCAGAAATAAGCTGTTTTAACTCGTCCAGCACCTTATCGACGGGCTCTTCGTTCAAAGGTGCCGGAACCTCTTTGTAGGTGCCGCCCATGCCGATAAAGACCGCCCGGGCAACAGGGGTCGGATCCATCCCGTCTATCCCGCCTTCTTCAGCCACGGCCGCTTCGATCAGCAGTTGTTTGTCAAATTTGGACTGCTGAGTTTTGGTTGGCGGCGCGCCGGTTTTGTAATCATAGATCGCCAACGCGCCACGGCGGTTCCGGTCGATCCGGTCCGCGCGGCCAACTATAGTGAAATCCAATGGATCGAGGCGCAGTTTCATATCCGCTTCAAATGCAATTGGGCCACCATCACTCCTGCGCGCAAGTTCGGCTGACAGAAACGCGCTGGAAATCCGTTCCAGACGCGCCAGCCAAAGCTTGCGCGCCGTGGGCCACGCGACATGTTCTGCCAAAAGCACATCTGCGCGTTTCAAGAAGTTTTCCTGGGTCAGAAGCGCGCTGTCCAGGACGCTGTCTTTTATGAATTGTTCAAGGATTTCATGAATGACGATGCCGCGCAGCAGGGCATCGGGCGCTTGAACCAACGGGTCCAGCGGCCTTAGCCGCAAGACGTGTTTCGCGTAGATGGCATACGGGTCGCGGATCAGGCGCTTGATTTCGGTTACTGACAATCTGCGCGGACGGGCAGGGACAGGCGGTCGCGGGGACGGGCGTTCGGCCGGCGCGATTTCTGGCACATACTCCATATCTTCGGTCCAGCTCAGCCATTGCGCCCCGCGGGTGCGCATTTCATTCAGGACTGCGGGCCCGTCTTGTCCCGGCAATCCCTGCAACAGGTTTGTAAGTCGGCTTAACCAGCGGGACGGCACGGTTTCCGCATCATCAGACCGATTTGCGCGGGTCAGCCAGACCTCTGGCGCGGCAACGGCCTGTTGAAAGTCATGCGCCGACAGACCAATTCGCCTTTCGGGCAGCAACAATCCGGCCTTGTCGCGCATTTGCCGGTTCAGCCATGGATCGGGGGCTGCTGCCTTGGGCCAGCTGCCTTCGTTCAGGCCGCCAAGGATCAACAAGTCAGCACCTTGAACTCGGGCCTCCAGCGTGCCCCAGATCATGATGCCGGGGTGGGGCGCATCGCGGTCACGAACCTCCTCGCTGGCCAACAATGCGCCCAGCAGATCGGCAAAGTCATGCGCGGACATCAAGCCGCCGTAACCTGCCTGCTCTTCCAGCGATGTGATAACCGACAACGCCTTTTGCCCGGCGTTTTTGTCCCACAATGTGCCCGCATCCCCCGCGCTACCCGCGGAAATCGCCTCGGCCAACTCGCGCAAGCGGGTAACCCAGTCGGTCAATGGCAGATCGCCATCAACAAGCTGATCGCAAAAGTGCATGGTGGCCCATTGTGCCCAGTCTGGCGAAACCTCCTTGCGAGCCGAAAACGCTGCAAGGCTGTTTGCGTCAGGGAATGGCGGTCCCTTGCGGCGCAAGTCCAGTTCCAGATCGCGGGTGTGCAGCAGGTGCACGCCCCGCTCGCCCCCATCATGGCACAGCGGATGTTTCAGCAATGTCAGCAACGCTTCGCTGTCCAGACGGCGCACGAACAGCCCCGCAACGTGACGCAGGAAGCGACCGGGCGGGGACAGCTGCAACGGCAAACCGGCGCTGTCGTCAGGCAGGATGTTCCATCGGTCCAGTGCAGCGCTGACCTGACGGGTGAGCATACGGTCAGGCGTTATCAGCGCGGCAGTCTGGCCGGTTTCGGCGGCCTGTCTCAGGCGCAGCGCGATGGCCAGTGCCTCGGCCCGTGGCGATTGCGCCTCGACCAGTGTGACATTTGCCATGGCGGGCCGAATATCTGTCAGGGTCGGGCCCTCTGACATCCACGCATCCGTAACCGGCGCCGGGCGCAAAGCTAAAGATATCAGCCGGTTGCGGGCGGGCGAGGGTGCCTTTGAATTTGTCCAGCGTTGAATATCATCGGGTTCCAGCCCCAATTCCCGCATCAGCTTGCGAAACCGGAACTGAGGGTGGTCTTCGGATGTCAGGGCATCGTCCAAACCCAACCAGACATGGTTTGGCTGGTCAAAATCATACCCCGGCAGGATAACGGCCCCTTGTGGCAAGCGCGCGACGGCCTGCATCAGCAACAGGGTTGTTCCGCGAGACCCGGTGGAACCGGCAAGCAGGATCGGGTGCTGCGGTGGCGTCGCCTGCCATTTCTCAATCAGATTTTCGACCACCCGCCGCTGTCGCGCCTGAACGTCCAGCGCGGCATCGCCTGTTTCCACAAACTGATCGGCAATCCCGATAAATGCCTGCGCGCGCGCCCAGTGCCCGGACATGTCGCTGACATCCAGATTGCGGATTGTATCCGGCGGCACGCCTTCGCCCTGCATTTCATCTATCAGGGCGGCAAGGCTGTCGGACAGATCAAACAAAGAGGATCGCGCGGCAAGATCCGGCTGTCGTTCCAGCAGTCGCGCAATCAGCTGCGTCAGTTCCAAACGGCGGCGCAGCGGTGGAATAGCCGGGGGCAGGCGGGTCAGATCGGCGCTTTCACCCAGATCAGTGATCAGGGAAATCTGCGGCAGCAGGCAGGGCGGACCCTGATCAAACAACTCATGAATGCGCCGCGCCATGCGGCGTGTATTGACCACCAGTTGAACCCGCGCCAGCGCCTCAGGCGGCTGACCGTTAATGCGGCGCCTAAGCCCCGCGATCAATTCTTTCGGGAAATCCGCGCCGGGCGGTGCCGCGAACACGCGTGGGTATTCGCAGGCCTCAAACATCGGAAATCAGACTTTCTGCAAGCGCGATACCCTCGGGTCGGCCAACATCACACCAGTGCCCCGGATAGCCTAGACCATACAGCCTGCCCGCCTGATGCATCTGGTCCCACAGCAGGTTCAGCGAAAAGGCTTTTTGCGGGAACGCGGCCAAACCTTCGGTTTTCATGATCTGCGTGCCGCCATAGATCAAGTCAGGACCGCGCGAAATCCGGCCATCCGGACCTGCCGTAAAGTCACCGTTGCCAGCGTGCCCGATTGTCTGCCCGACGGGAATACACATCAAAAGCGCATCCATTTTATCCGGGTCCCAGGCCTGTTTCAGCAACTCCATCGGATTGGGGCCAGACCAGACGGCATCCGGGTTCAGCGTAAAGACGGGACCGGACCCCAACAGCGGAAGCGCCGCGCGCAACCCGCCGCCGGTTTCCAGAACGTCGGGCTCTTCCCGTGATGTCAGAACCTGTTTTGAGGCCAGGTGAGCTTCGAGCTGATCGGGAAGATAGTGCAGGTTTGCCACGATCCGCTGCGGGTGAACCGCTTGGGCCAGATCAAGGGCGCGGTCAATCAACGGCTTGCCAGCCACATTGATCAATGGTTTTGGCCGGTCTTTGGTCAACGCACCCATTCGCGTTCCGAACCCGGCGGCAAATATCATGACGGCTTGGGGGTCTTTGTTCATGTCGCCCTTAACTTGGCCAGATTTTCAGGGGCTGGTTCCGGCAACTCGCTGCGCAGCAGATCAGCGACAGAGGCAAGAGCAGGGTGTTCAAGGTCGCGCATCAGATGCGCCCATGTTACAGGTATCAGGTCAACATAATTCGGCTTGCCATAATCCGTGGCCAGACGGGCAAATACACCAAGGATGCGCAGATTTCGCTGTGCACCAAGCACGCTGTAGGCTGTGCGGAAATCGTGATCGTCCATCCCTGTCGCCGCAATGTATCGGCTCACCATGCGCATTTCGATTCCTGCGGGAACGCGTCGCCGCACGTCTTGCAGCAGCGAAACCAGATCATAGGCCGGGTGTCCCAGCATGGCGAGCTGGAAATCCAGCAGGCCAACACGCTTTACGCCTTCTCTCTGGGGTAGCCAGATCAAGTTTTCCGCGTGATAGTCGCGCTGAACCACCACCTTTGGGCCGTGCGTTTCGCGATGCAGGATATCCGCAAATCGATGTTCGAACCGCTCCCGCGTACCCTGGTCGTGGCTCCCGCGAATTCCTTGGGCGTATTTTGTGAATGCAAGCGCCGCCAGCTCTGTCATTGTCGCTGGTCCATAGGAATTCAGGGCAAGACTTGGCGCGGCGTGAAGATGAACCAGAACGTCAGTTGCGGCTTCGTACAGCTCACGCTCCATCTTGGGTTGCTTTTCCAGAACCCGGGAAAACAGATCGTCACCCAGGTCTTCCAACAACAAAAAACCGAATTCGGCGTCTTCGGCATAAATTTCTGGCGCACTTAACCCGATTGAACGCAGGTATTCCGCAACACGGACAAAGGCGTGAACGTCCTCGCCCTTTTCCGGCGGCGCGTCCATGAAAACAGCGGTGCGGCTGGTGTCTGGGGTCGTCAAACGTTCATATCTGCGGTTCGACGCGTCGCCTGCCAATGGCGCGCGAACTGCGTTTGCCCACGGTGATTGTGCGATCAGCGCCTCGGCCAGCACCGTTCGGTTAGTCATAAAAGTTTCTCCAGCAGCGGTGCCCATTTTGGGTCGGTCCAGGAAATCGTCAAGTGACGCGTGCCCTCGTGATCCGGATCCAAGGCAAATTTCAACGAAAGGGCGCTTTTTGGAGCAAGCACACCAAGTTTTTGTGGCCATTCAATCAGGCAAATTGCTGTTTCCAATGCCTCGGCCAGGCCCAACTCTTCAATCTCTAAGATCGAGCCAAGTCGGTAAAGGTCTGAATGCCAAATCTCACCGGCAGTGGTGTCATACGTCTGAACCAGCGTAAAAGTCGGAGAGGGGACGTCTTCGGGCGCTCTCATCAGAGACTGGATTAAACTGCGGGCGAAATGCGTCTTTCCGCTGCCGATTGCGCCGTCCAGCAAAAGACAATCTCCGGGGCGCAAAATGGCCCCAACCCTTGCCGCCGTGGCAGCGGTTTCTTCGGGCGAATTCAGTGAGATCAATTGCGAAGTCGGCTTCATGGCGCCACAATGGACTTGCGCCGACTCCGCTGCAAGCGGGTTCAGGCGCGGGCCTGCTGCAGACCCGAAGAATTGGCGAGGCTAGCATCGGATGAAAAGCGCACAAGCGTGGCGCCGTTTTGGATCGGCGTCACGGCGCAGGTCATCGCAACCCCGCCGCGCAGCCGGATGTCTGCTGACCATTCTGCGCGATCTTTTCGCATTTCAACAAAGTCCCGGATTTCACCCCAGATCGGGGTGGCGGCACAGTGTTCCTGCCATGTTCGGGTCACATCAACGATCGACAGCGGTTCAAGCCCGTCTTCGCCGCTGTCACCCCAAAGCTGTTGATAAGCGAAATTCGTGAAGGCAAGCGTTCCGTCATCAGAAAACACCGCGATTGCATCGGCCAGTTTATCGACGACCGACTGCATCAGGTCCATTTCAGATCGAAATCGGCGGGTCAGGGTAATTTCGGCTGTAATGTCTTCGAACAAAAAGGCGATTGCGCCATCGGGATGAGGTCGGCCGCTCACGGAATAGACGGAGCCTGATGATAACGACCATGTTTCCTGATAGGTTCCGCCCTCGGCCGCCTCCAGCAGATCGTTCATCTGCTTCCGCCAGCTTCGATAATTCTTGGGCTCGGGCATCATGTGCTGGTCCCGAAGCCTGTCGAAAAAACTGGAAAAGCTAGGGCGGCAGCTCAGAAAAACGGCAGGCAGAGCCGTAAGATCGACAAGCGCGGGGTTAAACAGGGCCAGTTGGCGATTGCGGTCAAATATGGCAAGGCCGATGGAAAGCTGCGCAAAAGTTTTTGCCATCGTCTGTATGAACTTGCGCTGGGCAATTTCAGCTTCGACAATTGCGTTGATATCAACGGCGTAGCACATCAGGCCGTCGTCCTGCTGAACCGTTGTCAGATCGAACCACAGTTTTGCATCTGCGTCGTCTGTCGAAATCGCGATTCGGGTTTTCTTGCCTGCTGGAACGTCGGCTTCAACGTTTGGGATAAGCGGGGCAGTTAGGTCTGCGTTTTTTCCATTGAGCTTTCGTGCCAGGTTGGAATAAGCCCCATTGCACCACCGAACCCTGTCGGAACTGTCAAGCAGCCAAACGGGATAGGGGGCCATGTCCACCGCCACGCGCTCTGCCTAATCCGACTGTTCCCGAGTGTCTCGGTCGCACTTGTCGCTCAGCTGAACTCGAACAATTCCGTCCAGCCATTCACACCGAATCTCGCGCTGCAATGTTCGGTCTATGGCGGAAACGGCGATGATGCCTTTGCGGTAAACATCTTCGGGCGATTTGGGAAAAGCAGGAAAATCGCGCTGCAGCAAGGCACGCAGATCGTCCCAGGTGTTGACGGTTTCGTACCCGATCAAGGCAATGTCGGAATGGCTTATCAGGCGGTCACCATCGAACAGGAATACCGTGTCTGAAATCGAGCCCGGGGACGACAATCCAAAGCTGCTGTCCGAGCGCGGTCTTCGCGGTACCAACCAGCGAACTGCCAAGCTGGACGAGGTCAGACATACAGCGCCGAGAATTATCCAATCCGAGATAAAAACTTCCATTCCTTACATAATTTCTTTGCTGAAATATGAAAGGGCAAAAGTTAACGGCATCTTAATTCAGACTGTAAACTGTTGGTTTGCTCCGGATGGAACCGGTGTATCGCCAGTTTGCGCGTCGATCATCTTGCGGGGCCAGGCGACCTTGACGATTGCACCCTTGCGGTCCGGTGTGTCGGTCAGGCTTTGATACGGGTCTGATCCATTTGCGAACTTCAACTCCGCCCCGCTGCGTTCCAGCAGGGTTTTTGCGATAAACAGACCCAAACCCATTCCTTCGTATTCAGGGCGCGCTTTCTGATCCGTTTCAGCCCTGCGGCGCCGCATGAAAGGATCGCCAATGCGACCGATCATCTGGGGCGGAAATCCGCGCCCGTCATCCATGATGTTGATGACGATCCAGTCCTGAGTCCATTCCGCTTCGACCCAGACAGTGCTGCGCGCGAAATCCACGGCGTTCTGGATCAGGTTCCTCAGCCCGTGAATGATTTCGGGCTTGCGCAATATGGACGGCTGCTGAACATCGCCGCCTTGACCCGGACCCTCGTCGAAATACACCTGCTTGCCACGATTAATATGCGGCTCGGCAGATTCGTGGATGACCGTCGACAAAGGTGCCTGCCGCAGATGCAGGTCATCTTTGCCGGCGCGCCCCATGTCCCGCAGGATGTCGCGGCAGCGGTCCGCCTGTTCGCGGATAAGGGCGGCGTCTTCTTTTAAATCGGGATGATCGTCCAACTCTTCGATCAGTTCAGAGCTTGTCAGCTTGATGGTTGCCAGCGGCGTTCCCATTTCATGTGCTGCTGCGGCAACGACCCCACCCAGATCGGTCAATTTCTGCTCGCGGGCCAGCGCCATATGAGTTGCCGACAAGGCCTCGGACATAGAGCGCACTTCGGCGCTGATGCGGTACGAATACGCCCCGATAAATACGATGGCGATGATGATCGCGGCCCAGTTTCCGAACAAAAGCACATCCGGAACAACCAGAACCAGCCCGACCTCTGTGCGCAACGGCAGATGGAACAGGGCAAGAAATGTGGTCAGAAAGACAGCGGCCCCGCCGACAATCAGGGTTGATCGCAGGCTCATGACATTCGCAGAGATAATCACCGGCCCGACCAGAAGCAGTGCAAACGGGTTGCTAAGCCCACCTGTCAGATACAGCAGGAATGCCAGCTGTAGCAGATCGAATAAAACCATCAGGAAGTTTTCGAACTCGGACAGGCGCTTGTTTTCGGGGAACAGCAGTATTGCCGTCAGGTTGCCCATGACAGAGATGCCGATCGCAAAATAGCACAACCCAAGTTCCAGCTGAATGCCATAGGTGCGCTGGGCCACGGTAATTGCCGTGATCTGACCAACGATTGCCACCCACCGAAGCAGGATCAGCGTTCTTAGCCGAATCCAGCTGCTGCGTTCGCGACCGCGCCAGAGACTTGTCTTGGAATCCGTCATGCGTTGATTATGTCCTGTTGCAATGGCTGGGCAAATTGATAGGTGTCCCCGCCGATACGATCAACAACCCCTTGCGACAGGTATATCGTTATGACCCGTATTTACGCCATTCTTGCTGTCATTGCAGCCGTTGTTGGTATTTGGGTCATGTGGGCCTTTACGCTGGGCAGCGGCACGGATGACAAGTTCGCCCAGTGCCGGGCGGGCCAGGTCGCAGGCGGGTCTGCTGCAATTGGTGGGCCGTTCGAGCTGTTGAATGCCAAGGGCGAAACCGTCACGGATAAAGATGTGATCACCGAGCCGACGCTGATCTATTTTGGTTACACGTTCTGTCCGGATGTCTGTCCACTGGACACCTCTCGCAATGCCGAGGCTGTGGATATTCTGGCCGAGCGCGGGCAATCGGTGACCCCGGTTTTCATCTCGATCGACCCGGACCGCGACACACCCGAGGTTGTTGGGGACTATGCGTTCAATCTGCATGAAAAAATGATTGGGCTGACCGGCACGCCCGAACAGGTCAAAGCAGCGAGCACGACCTACAAGACCTATTACAAGGCCCACGACAAAAGTGACGAATACTATTTGGTCGATCACTCGACCTTTTCTTATCTGGTATCGCCCGAGGACGGGTTTCTGGAGTTTTTCAAGCGCGACGATACAGCCGAGCAAATGGCGGACAGGATCGGGTGCTTTCTGGATAAGATGCAATAAACATAGTGCGTTTGACCTTTCCAATGGCGCTGCTATTACTCAACGGTAAGCCAAAGACCAGAATTAGCGGAAAGTAGTAAGCATGGCAGACACCCCTCAGCTTGAAATCGGTCCTGACAAATCCCTGCTGTTGGTGGATGACGACGAACCGTTTCTGAGACGTCTGGCAAAGGCCATGGAAAAGCGTGGGTTCGAGATTGAAACAGCCGGATCCGTCGCTGCTGGCCGCGCCATCGCAACGGCCCGCCCACCTGCATATGCCGTTGTAGACCTGCGGCTAGAGGATGGAAACGGGTTGGACGTGGTCGAAGTGCTGCGGGAAAAGCGACCAGACAGCCGCGTTGTGGTTCTGACCGGATATGGCGCGATTGCAACCGCCGTTGCAGCGGTCAAGATCGGCGCAACGGATTACCTGTCGAAACCTGCTGACGCGACCGACATCACAAATGCGCTGCTGGCCAAGGGCGACGAACTGCCTCCGCCACCGGAAAACCCCATGAGCGCGGATCGTGTGCGATGGGAACATATTCAGCGGGTTTACGAGCTGTGTGACCGGAATGTCAGCGAGACGGCAAGACGTTTGAACATGCATCGCCGAACCTTGCAGCGGATACTGGCAAAGCGCAGCCCGCGCTGACAGACGCCATTTTCTGTGATCTAAGCCTACCCTTACTCGGATATGATCAGGATGGGCGCGCCGGCGACGAATTCGACCAGTTCCGAGTGCGTTCGCTTGCCAAACCGGCTGCTAGTTCGAATTCCGTCCCCGATCAGCTGAACAATTTCCGGCGAGCCGACAAATTTGGAATGACTGCCCGATTTTGAGTCCGCGACTTTGCTCAGGTCAATTACAGTTACCCCTAACTTGGAAAGGGCAGCAGCATCGGCTGCGCCAACCCTGTCGACGCCCCCTGAAATTGCCTTTGAGAAGTTCAACGCACCGTCATCTGCGGAAATGAGAACAAAGAATTCCTGATTGTTGTGTGAGATCAGCTCGAGCTGTTTCTTGAAAACTTCGATATCGATGTCCGGGGCCGCAAGGATAACGTTCCTCAGTCGCCGCGAACGGTTGAATTCACCCTTCAACTCTGCCTGAGAAATAGCCTCCATCGTAAGAAACGCACCCATCGAATGGGCCAGCAGATCAACCTGATTTGCCTTGGACCGGGTCACGATCTTGCTGGCCTCAAGAAAATCGGACCGGGCAGCCAGCGCGCTGTTCAGGCCGTACACATTTTGCAGTGGTTTCGCCGCAGGCGCCCACGAAACCAGCACAGGGATGCCATCGTACTGCGTATCCTCGACAAACTGCGCGAGTCTGAGAATGGCATCGCTGATGGTGGTATTGTATCCGTGGACAAAAAACAGAATGTTTCGGTCACTTGTGGGCAGCGACAATAGCGAACTGTCTAGCGCCCTAACAAACGCGTTCGGGCTCGAGTAGACAGTGGGTTCGATGATGGCAAAGTGTTTTTCCGGGTCAGGCGGCAAGGATCTTGGCCGCTCAAGACCTCCAGCTTCGTGGCCGGGCGGGATCGACACAACAACCGACGCCAGCCCGATTTCCGAGCCACGCTCGCCCGAATAAAACACACCTTCCGCGCCAGAGGCATGTCTTGTCGTGGCGATATAGATCTTTTGTTTTGTCGCAGCGGAAACAGATGCGGCGGGCTTCTTTTCGTTGTCCACGCCGACCAATGGCGGCGGTCTGGAACACGAAGTGGCGATTAACAGCACTGCAGCCAAAGGCAGAAAGCACTTTGAAATCCAATGATGCATTAAGGCCGCCCGCACTTAGTAAATCATATCTGAAACTGAACCGGACGCGGTGCCGATTGCAAGAGAAACCGGCCAACGCGGATTCTTAAAGCTGCGCCAACAGTTCCGCGTGTCGGCTGGTATATTCATTTCGCACCTCGACCGGGGGTCGCAGCCTGATCTGAAGCCCGTCCAGAACGGCCTTGTCCGGGCGGCCAAAGAACTTGGTGGCCTCAGCTTCGGAAAACCCGGCAATCTGCGTGGCTTCCATCCAGGCGCTGATTTTGTCGGCCTTTTTGATCTGCCGCTTTACCGTTGCCGGAACCACTGCAGGCAGTCCAAAGCGGATGTGAATTGCTGCAGCCAGCCTGTCGTCAAGCTGACCGTAACCCGGACCTACCGCAGATTTCACTGGCGAGATCATGTCGCCGATCACGTATTCCGGGGCATCGTGCAGCAGGGCTGCCAACCGCCATTTCACCGGCCCCTTTGGCGCGATACGACGAAAAAGCTCTTCGACCAGCAGGGAATGTTCGGCAACGGAATAAGCGAAATCGCCTGCGGTCTGACCATTCCAGCGGGCCACAAAGGCAAGACCGTGGGCAATATCCTCGATCTCGATATCTACAGGTGTTGGATCCAGCAAATCCAGCCGCCGCCCCGAAAGCATTCTTTGCCAGGCTCTGCTCCGTGTTGCCATTCTGCCATGCCCCTTTTGGTGTGCCACGATTTTGCCACAATTCAAGCGCAGCCTTGTTTGTATCTGATCACATGCTGCCAACAGTTTCTTGAGGAAACGTGCTTTGTATTGGCACGCAGTGATCACGACATGAAGTACTGAGGGGGGCTGCGCTCCTCCCGGTGCGCCCCTCTCAGATCAGAACCAGTAACGAAAGGAGCTTGTCATGTTCAAGCGTTTGTTGGGTATTGGCCTTTCATTCGGCATGGCCGCCACGGCGCCTCCGGCCCTTGCACAGGGTTGCGCGCTGCGTGATGCGGTTGTTGCCAAATTGCAGGATTCATATTCCGAAGAACTGTCCTTTGGTGGTCTGCAAAAGTCGCGGGGTACGCAATCTGTTATGGAGGTCTGGTCCTCGAAAGAAACCGGAACCTATACCGTGCTATTGACCCACGCCAACGGCGTAAGCTGCATTGTCGCCGCCGGCACCGATTTTTTCGAAGCACTTCCCAAAATGAAAACCAAGGGCACGCCGAGCTGAAATCGGCGGCACGAGCAGATCGACCGACCATCTACGTTGCCACTTTGCAAAAGGAATGCTAGTGGCTCCCCGGACCGAGATTTACCGGAATGGAGTAACTGATGGCCGGGGACTATATCGTCAAAGACATCACGCTGGCAGAGTTTGGCCGCAAAGAACTGGATATTGCGGAAACGGAGATGCCAGGCCTGATGGCGCTGCGCGCCGAATATGGTGACAGCAAGCCGCTCAAGGGCGCGCGTATTGCCGGCTCTTTGCACATGACCATCCAGACAGCCGTTCTGATTGAAACGCTGGTGGCGCTGGGCGCGGATGTGCGCTGGGCGTCATGCAACATCTTTTCAACACAGGACCACGCAGCCGCGGCAATTGCCGAAACCGGCACGCCAGTGTTCGCCATCAAGGGCGAAACGCTGGAGGAATACTGGGACTACGCCGACCGCATTTTCCTGTTCGACGAAGGCACCTGCAACATGATCCTGGATGATGGCGGCGACGCCACCATGTATATCCTGTTGGGTGCGCGGGCCGAGGCAGGGGACGTTGCATTCCTTGACACGCCAAACTCTGAGGAAGAGGTGGCGTTGTTTGCCCAGATCCGCAAGCGTATGGCGGCCAGCCCGGGCTGGTTCACCAAACAGCGCGAAGAGATACAAGGCGTATCCGAAGAAACCACAACTGGCGTTAACCGTTTGTATAAGCTGGTTGAATCCGGGCAGCTGCCCTTCCCAGCGATCAACGTAAACGACTCTGTCACCAAGTCAAAATTCGACAACAAGTATGGCTGCAAGGAATCGCTGGTTGACGGCATTCGCCGAGCAACTGACACGATGATGGCAGGCAAGGTTGCCGTCGTCTGTGGTTACGGTGACGTGGGCAAGGGCTCGGCAGCGTCGCTGCGCGGTGCCGGTGCGCGGGTCAAGGTGACAGAAGTCGATCCGATCTGCGCATTGCAGGCGGCAATGGATGGGTTCGAAGTTGTGTTGTTGGAAGACGAGGTAAGCTCGGCTGATATCTTTATCACAACGACCGGCAACAAAGACGTCATTCGCATCGAGCATATGCGCAAAATGAAGGACATGGCGATCGTCGGCAATATCGGCCATTTCGACAATGAAATTCAGGTGGCCAACCTGAAGAACCACAAATGGACCAACATCAAGGAACAGGTGGACATGATCGAGATGCCCGCGGGCAATCGCATCATCCTGCTATCCGAAGGTCGTCTGCTGAATCTCGGCAATGGTACGGGTCATCCGTCTTTTGTCATGTCGGCCTCGTTCACCAATCAGGTTCTGGCCCAGATTGAGTTGTGGACCAAGGGTGACCAGTACGACAACAAGGTTTACATCCTGCCCAAGCATCTGGATGAAAAGGTCGCCAGCCTGCATCTGGATCGCATCGGCGTGAAACTGACCAAGCTGGACGGCGAGCAGGCCAGCTATATCGGGGTCAAGCCCGAAGGCCCGTTCAAGCCGGAACACTATCGCTACTGATTTTTTGGCACGCAATTCTGGAAGCGGCGGTCATTTTGGCCGCCGTTTGCCTTTGTTAGAGCCTGTTTTTTAACGCAGCGGTGGAATGAAATCACCACGTCCGGCTGGGGTCAGGTCCAGAAGATTCCAAAGCGGCCAGGCGGCATCGACGTGCCTTGGGTGCCAATCGCTTGGCTCGAAGAACATTTCCGATCCCCAGAAATGATGAATTCCATCGGCCTTTTTCTGAAAAACATTCAGGATCGGCAATTGGTTGCCGTCATCGGTTTCGGCCAGGTAATCGCGCTGGTAACTTGTACCAAGCGCTGAATACAGCGGCAGGTTTTCCCACCCCATCCGCGTTTTGAGTGCCTGCAATCTGTCGACAGGGCTTTCGGCAACCACACAGATCGCTGTTTTCTTGGAGATATGCGCGATCTGTCCGGTCAGACCGTCAAGAAAGGCGGAACACATTGGGCAGGGCGCAGTCGCATTCGGCTCGTACATCAGCGAATAGATCAACAATGTATCATGGTCACCAAACAACGAGGACAGCGGGGCAGGGTCGTCGGACAAAGTGCGGAATGCATAATCTGTTGGCAGCTTTCCACCTTTGGGCAGTGTTCGGCGAAGTGCCGCCACTTGTTCGACTTTCGCTCTGAGCTCCAGTTCAGCGGCCAACAGGTTGTTCCGAGCCTTCCGGTATTCTTGGGATTCGTTTGGCAGTGAAACGGGCATAGGTTCCTCCTTGAATCACTAATTAACAAAAATGTTAAATAATAAATGTGAAAAAATCAACGCTGTTTTGGTCTGCTCGATGGGCTTACGCGGAAAGTCCGGGATTTTTCCCTTTGTGCAGCCGTGCCTTGGGGCTACCGTTTTAATGGCATGGGGATGTTAAAAAAACGAACCAGGAGATGACAATGGGAAAACGCGACGACCTGATCGCCAAATATGCCGATGATCTGCAAAACAAATGCGGCATGAGCCCGGATATGGACCTGTTGACCAAGGTTACGATTGGATGTGGCCCAGCAATCTATGATGCAGATGCCGAAACCGTGGCTGCCACACAAGAGAGCGAGTTGGAAACGGTCAAGAACAACTTTCTCATCAACAAACTGGGCCTGTCAGATGGTCCTGAACTGATGGCAGCAATCAACAAGGCAATGGAGATCTATGGCATGTCCGAGCGCAACAAATACCGCGCAGTCGTTTATTACATGCTGACCAAGCATTTCGGTAAGGAATCCGTCTACGGATAGTCTTGGCCTGGCTTAATCAGCGCCCGTCAGGCCACTGTACGTGCGTTAGACTCTGTTTTTCGGGCCACTAGCCAGCTTCGGTATTACCCAGCTCGCAAATTGTTGCCCATTCCACATCGCTGACCGGTTGTACCGACAGGCGAGAGTTCTTGACCAGAACCATATCGGACAATTGCGGATTGCCTTTGATCTGATCCAGCGTGACAGGCGTGACAAATGGCCGGACGGCCTTGATGTCCACACACTCCCATCGCTCATCATCCGTGGTGCTGTCAGGATGCACTTCGGCGCAAACCTCGACGATGCCGACAATCGCCTTGTCCTTTTGCGAATGATAAAAAAAGCCGTGATCGCCCAGCTTCATCGCACGCATGAAATTACGCGCCTGATAATTGCGAACACCATCCCATTCTTCACCCGCATCGCCCTTGGCCACTTGCTGGTCCCAGCTCCAGGTCGAGGGTTCGGATTTGAACAACCAATACGCCATCACCCGATCACTTTCTTCCACGGGATCAACTCGACAGATTGAAACAACCCTGCCTTGGCATAAGGATCGCCATCCGCCCAGCTTTGTGCGGCGGCAAGGTCATCGACATCCAGGATAATCAGGGAGCCGATCATCTGATCACCATCCATCAGCGGACCCGCCTGAGTCACAACACCGGTTTCTTCGATATACGCCAGATGTGCAGACCGGATGTCCATTCTGGTCCGAAGGGCGCCGTCCTTGTCGCGGGCGATCAGGGCTATCAGCATGTTATTCCTCCTTAAGTGGTCGATTTAGCAGGGATTGAATTGCCTCGGCGACACTGTACGCACCACCGCTCAGTTCAGCCACGGCTGTGCTGATCGGCATTTCCAGACCCTCTTTCTCGGCAATCCCTGCAACGGCACGTGCCGTAGCCACACCCTCGACCGTTGTGTTGCCGTCAAAGTCCTCGTTTCGTCCAAGGGCAAGACCATATCGATAATTG
>JBPCWT010000008.1:0-2829 GCA_051009255.1 Ruegeria sp.
GAAGGCTTGTTCTTTGCCAAGCTCAGCGCGGCCTCGACCATGGCGATTGCACCCATCCTGATCCTTGGCTGGTTCAGCCAGAAACAACTTGTCCGCGGCCTGACTTTCGGCGCTGTGAAATAAGGAAGACTTCGTATGGGACGTATACAACTCAAGTCCGTGACCAAAAGCTTCGGCGACGTAGAGGTCATTCCCCCGCTGGATCTGACCATCGAAGATGGCGAGTTCACCGTATTTGTCGGCCCCTCGGGTTGCGGCAAGTCCACTTTACTCCGCCTGATTGCGGGACTGGAAGACATGACCTCTGGCTCCATCGACATTGACGGCGCCGACGCAACAGACGTGCCGCCTGCCAAACGCGGGCTGGCGATGGTGTTCCAATCCTACGCCTTGTATCCGCACATGACCGTTCGCAAGAACATCGCATTTCCGCTGCGCATGGCGAAACTGGATCAGGCTGAGATCGACAAGCGAGTTGAAGGTGCGGCGAGCGTTCTGAACCTGACCGACTACCTGGATCGTCGTCCCGGCCAACTGTCTGGCGGGCAACGTCAAAGGGTGGCCATCGGTCGGGCCATTGTACGCGAACCGGCTGCGTTCCTGTTTGATGAGCCGCTGTCGAACCTGGACGCCGCCTTGCGCGTTGGCATGCGGCTGGAAATCAGCGAACTGCACGAACGTTTGGCGACTACGATGATCTACGTCACCCACGATCAGGTCGAAGCCATGACTATGGCCGACAAGATCGTTGTGCTTCAGGCAGGTGTGATCGAACAGGTAGGCAGCCCGTTGGAGCTGTACCGTACGCCGCGCAACCTGTTTGTTGCAGGCTTCATCGGTTCGCCCAAGATGAACTTCATCGAAGGCCCCGAAGCAGAAAAGCTCAGTGCCCAGACCATCGGAATTCGCCCTGAACACATTGCGGTGTCTGAATCTGAGGGAGACTGGTCCGGCGTCGTAAGCGTTTCTGAGCACCTAGGCTCTGACACTTTCTTCCACGTCCACGAAACAGGGTTGGCCGAGACCATCACCGTCCGAGCAGATGGCGAGGTCAGCTTTCGCCACGGCGACCGTATCCACCTGACGCCACGCTCGGATGCCATCCACCGGTTTGACGCGAAAGGTCTGCGGTTCGAATGACGCGTCTGACCGGAAAAACTGCCCTGATCACCGGGGCCGGGCGGGGCATCGGACTGGCGTTTGCCAAGGCTTATGTGGCTGAGGGCGCGCGCGTCGCCATCGCGGACATAGACGGGCAGCGCGCGCAGGACGCAGCAACTGAGATCGGCGCAGCCGCGTTGGCCGTCGAGATGGATGTGACCAGCCAACAAAGCATAGAAGACGCCGTTGCACGAACGGCTGAACATTTTGGCCCAATCGACATTCTGATCAACAACGCGGCCATCTTCTCCGCCGCTCCAATCGTTGAAATTGAGCGTGCTGACTACAATCGCGTTTTTGATATCAACGTTTCTGGCGCGCTGTTTTCGATGCAGGCCGTTGCGCGCCACATGATTGATCAAGGGACCAAAGGTCGGATCATCAACATGGCATCGCAGGCAGGGCGTAGGGGCGAGCCGTTGGTCGCCGTGTACTGTGCCAGCAAAGCCGCGATCATATCCTTGACCCAATCGGCCGGGCTGAACCTGATCTCTCATGGGATCAACGTAAACGCCATTGCACCTGGTGTCGTCGATGGCGAGCACTGGGATGGTGTTGATGCGTTTTTTGCGAAGCACGAAGGCAAACCACTGGGCCAGAAGAAACGCGAAGTGGCTGCAGCCGTTCCTTATGGCCGAATGGGTCGGGCCGAAGATCTGACCGGGATGGCAGTATTTCTGGCTTCTGAAGACGCAAAGTACATCGTCGGACAAACCTACAATGTCGATGGCGGAAATTGGATGAGCTGATGGACCCTGTGGCGAATGCAAAACCTTCGGTACGGCTACGGCGTGAAAGTCTTTCAGACCTGCCAGAGATTGTCAGGACTCCGACCTATGCCCGCTCTGACCTGACACCGGGCATTGTCCATATCGGACTTGGCAACTTTCATCGCGCGCATCAGGCCTGGTATATTCACCAGTTAATGCAGCTGGGCCAGGCCCATGACTGGGCAATCATCGGGGCAGGTGTCCGAAGCTATGACACAAACATGCGAGAGCGACTGTTGGCGCAGGACTGCCTGACAACGCTGATCGAACTGGACCCAAAAGGAATATCCGCCGAAGTGATTGGTCCGATGATCGATTACCTGCCGATCGAAGACAACAATGCCGTGCTTGTCCGGACGATGGCGGACCCTGCCATACGAATTGTGTCGCTGACTGTAACTGAAGGTGGGTATTTCCCGGACGCCAACACTGATGCGTTCGATACGGATCACGCAGACATTCGGCACGATGCCGAGAACCCGGACCAGCCGCGTACGGCTTTCGGCGCTATTGTCGCGGCGCTCAGACAAAGGCGTGCAAATGGCTTGAAACCCTTTACCGCGCTCAGCTGCGATAACCTTCAGGGCAACGGTGGAATTCTGCGAAACTGCGTTGTTGGTTTGGCGCGTCTATCCGACCCGGATCTGGCCGATTGGATCGATCAGAATGGAGCATTTCCGAACTCGATGGTGGACTGCATTGTTCCCGCAACGACCGAGGAGGTCGTAGCGCAATGCCGGGCACTGGGCGTCGACGACCGCGCACCGGTCACGCATGAGAACTTTCGCCAATGGGTGATTGAGGACAATTTCTGCGCTGAACGACCGCCCCTTGAGCAAGTTGGAGTAACACTGACGCAGGACGTCCACAGCTATGAAGCGATGAAACTGCGCATATT
>JBPCWT010000009.1:0-11847 GCA_051009255.1 Ruegeria sp.
GGCATCGCGAACATGAACTACTCGATCTCGAACACCGCCGAATATGGCGAATATGTTTCGGGCCCACGCGTTTTGCCATACGACCAAACCAAAAAAGAGATGAAGGCCATTCTGACCGACATCCAGACCGGCAAATTCGTGCGCGACTTCATGCAGGAAAACGCCGTTGGTCAGCCTTTCTTCAAAGGTACGCGCCGCATCAACGACGAACACCAGATCGAAGAAGTTGGCAAAAAGCTGCGTGGCATGATGCCGTGGATCTCGGCTGGCAAGCTGGTGGATCAGGAAAAGAACTAAGCGTGACGTAAGTCAGCGAATGGGCGGCCTTTGGGCCGCCCTTTTTATTCGTCAACGGCTCCTGCAAAGCAGCGTTCAAGCACATGGTCCCATCCCCGGTCGTAATTGCCGCGCTTTTCCGTTGCTTCGCTGGTCCAGATTTCCCAACCGGAATGGGTTAAAGTTACCAGCGTTCTGTCCAGCCCTTGCTTTTCAAATACCACTTCAACGCGGGTCGACCTGTCCGCATCGGAACCGGGATGCCATGTCATCGCAAATCTTTGCCCCGGTAGAAATTCAAGAACCCTACCCCAATCCGCGCGCAATCCATCGAACAGCGTCTCATAAATCGCGCCATTCACCTTGGGCTCAACGGTTACCGCCAGCGCGGATTTCCCATGCGATGCCGAAACCGCATGACTATCCAGCGGCCACCAATTCGCTATTCGGTTAACGAAAACGTCAAATGCCTTGTCCGCGGTGACATTCACGACAAGCGTCTTAATGATCGGTTGAGTCATGGTTCATTTGCCTCCCTGGCCACTTCATCCGCAAAACCGTCCAGAGCATCCGTTAAGAACCGATCCACCCACGCCCTAAGCTCTGCCAACCCTTCAGGCCGGGCGGCATAGATGTTGCGCGTGCCCTCGGACCTGCAAACCACAAGCCCCGCATCAGAGAGAACTTTCAGATGTTGCGATACCGCGGGTCGGCTCACGGGTAATCCTGCTGCCAGATCCCCCACCGCTCTGGGCTTGGTCGCAATCGCCTCGAACACCTGTCGGCGCGTCGGATCGGCAAGGGCCGAAATCGAATCTAAGTAAGCCATTACTTACCGTAAGTATTAACTTACTTAAAAGTCAACATCACCTCGTGACACCGCTCAACTGGCGGGATATGGCGAGGCATGGTCAATCAACTCAACCATCGCGACTGGAGCGGCGTCTTCGCCTAGGGCCTCATCTGGGGCGGAACATTTATGGTGGTGGCGCTGGCGCTCGAAGGTTACGGCCCCATAACCGTTGCAACTGCCCGAACGACGCTGGGCGCAGTTACCTTGCTGGCTTTGATGATTGCGACTGGTCGCAAATTGCCAAAAGGGGATATCAGCCTTTGGTGGTCGATCATACAAATTGGCGTTCTGTCTACAGCACTGCCCTTTTTGTTGCTCAGCTGGGGGATGCTATATGTGTCTTCTGCCTTTGCCGGGCTTTCAATGGCTGCCATTCCCCTGATGGTCCTGCCGCTGGCGCATTTCCTGTCCGACGAACACTTTAACTTTCGCAGGTTTGTCGGTGTTTCTCTTGGGTTTTCCGGCGCTCTGGCCCTGATCGGCCCCGGCCTTGCGCAAATTGGCCAAGGCGCTGAACCATTGGCCCAACTGGCTTGTTTCATCGCCGTTTTTTGCTATGCCCTGTCATCAGTTCTGACCAGACGATGCCCGCCCATTGACCCGGTTGTCCTCGCCGCACTCAGCCTTGTCGTGGGTTCCGTCATTCTGCTGCCCATCATGCTCGCGACAGAAGGTGTGCCAAAATGGGAAGGCCCGCGCCCCGGTTTTGCAATCATCGTTCTTGGGCTATTTCCTACTGCGGTTGCAACTCTTCTTCGAGTGGCGATCATTCGAAATGCCGGTTCGGTTTTTCTGACCCTCGTCAACTATCAGGTTCAGATCTGGTCAATGTTCTTTGGCGCCTGGGTTCTGTCCGAGGCGCTGCCCGCACGATTTTACATCGCGCTGGCGCTGATCCTGACCGGCATGGCGATCAGCCAATGGTTCAGCCTAAGAAAAGTGCTTTTGGGCCACTAACCGGCTACTGCCTCAACTTCGGCCACGATGCTGTCGACCACATCCGCCAGCAATGCATCATCTTCGCACTCTGCCATTACGCGGATCAAGGGTTCGGTTCCCGATTTGCGAATCAACAGGCGCCCTTGCCCGTTAAGGCGTATCTCGGCATCCGCGATCACCGCCTTGACACTTTCTGCCTCCAGCGGTGTTTGCCCGTCGCTAAAGCGTACATTTTTCAGCATCTGCGGTACCGTTTCAAACTGGCGGGCCAGTTCTGACGCTTTACTGCCCGAATGAACCATCTCGGCCAGAAAATGCAATCCGGCCATCAGACCATCCCCGGTCGTGGCATAGTCGCTCATGACGATGTGGCCCGATTGTTCGCCGCCCAGATTGAATCCGCCTTCGCGCATCCGCTCAACAACATAGCGGTCCCCGACGGCAGTACGCTCCAGTCGCAGCCCCTGCCCGCCCAGATGCCTTTCCAACCCAAGGTTCGACATTACCGTTGCAACCAGCGCGTCGCCTTTCAGCTGTCCGGAAACCGCCCAGCGCGTCGCAAGAAGCGCCATAAGCTGATCGCCATCCGCAACTTTTCCGGTTTCATCAATTACGATAACCCGGTCAGCGTCACCATCCAGACATATGCCAACATGCGCGCCATGGGCGACCACTGTTTCCGCAGCCACGCGTGGCTGGGTTGAGCCACATCCAAGGTTGATGTTCTTGCCATCCGGCGATGTTCCCACCGGGATGACATCGGCACCCAATTCCCACAACACTTCAGGCGCCGTTCTATGCGCGGCACCGTTGGCGCAGTCGATCACAACCTTCAAACCATCCAGCCGCAGGTCGCGCGGCAACGAGGATTTTACCCGCTCGCCATATCGAAAACGGGCATCGTCGACACGGCGCGCACGACCGATGTTTTCTGCTCGGGCTGGCCTTACGCCTTCTTCTATCAGTTTTTCGATCTCGATTTCGGCCTGATCTGACAACTTGTAACCGTCTGGCCCAAAAAACTTGATGCCGTTGTCTTCTGCCGGATTATGGCTGGCCGAAATCATCACACCCAAATCCGCGCGCATCGATCGCGTCATCAATCCAACAGCGGGTGTTGGCACCGGACCCAATAGCAAAACGTTCATCCCGGTCGAGGTCAAACCCGCCGTCAGCGCGTTTTCGAACATATAGCCGGATAACCGGGTGTCCTTGCCGATCACCACCCTATGCGCACTGGTCGAGTCGCGCCGAAAGTACCGCCCGACAGCAGCCCCCATGCGCAAAGCCAATTCCGCCGTCATCGGATGAGTGTTGGCAGTGCCCCGCACCCCGTCAGTCCCGAACAGCTTGCGCATGTTAACGTCTCCAATACTTTTCTTATGCGAACGGATTAACGGACCGCAGCCCATAGACGCAAGGCCTGAGACGTCTCAGCCACGTCATGAACGCGAATGATCTGCACACCTTGTGACAATCCTGCCAGTGCAACGGCGATAGATCCCGGTGCTCGTGCATCTTTTCTGGGCTCGTTACCTATTCGGCCAATAAAACCCTTTCGCGATGCCCCCAACAGAACTGGGCACCCTAACCCATGAAAAAGGCTGATGTTTCTTATCAGGGTCAGGTTATGTTCTTCGGTTTTCCCAAACCCGATCCCGGGATCAACGACGATCCTGTCGCGGCCAAGCCCCTTGGTTTCAAACAACGTAATTTGCGTTTCCAGAAAATCATAGACGTCCAGCAGCACGTTTTCATACTGCGGATCATCCTGCATCGTGGCCGGATCGCCCAACATGTGCATGATACAAACCGGGGCCGCGACCGAGGCACAGAAAGGCGCAAGCCCCGGATCAAACGTGAACCCGGACACGTCATTCACCAAATTCGCCCCTGATTCCCAAGCTACCTGCGCAACACTTGCCTTGCGCGTATCAATCGAAATCACCGCGTCAGTTTCCCTGCCGATCGCCTCGATCAACGGTCGGGTCCGGGCAATTTCCACTTCCTCTGGCACCAATTGTGCTCCGGGGCGGGTAGATTCACCACCGATATCCAGAATGGCGGCCCCATGAGCGACCATATCCGTGGCAGCGGTCAGGGCCTCCTCGACGTCAAGGTAACGCCCACTATCCGAAAAACTGTCAGGCGTGGCGTTCAAAATCCCCATGATGTTGGGCACTTTCATATCCAGCCCGGAAATCGGAGCGCGCGGACAGGACAGCCGATCCAGATTCTTGTCAGGTATGCCGTTCGCTTCGATAACATCTGGCGCGGCGTCCCGCGACAACAGTTCGGCATGTGTGAACCACAATTCCTGTCCGGCCAGAGATACGGCCTCGTTCGGGCGCGTTGGCCCGTTCTGAACGATTGGACGGTAATACTTGGTCACAGCTGCGCCTGCTCCACCGGTATTGCGCGCAGTGGTGTTTTGGGCGCGTCGGGCAGTTCGCCTCCAAATACCAGCATTTCGCTGGCCTCAAACGTGGCTGCAAACCAGGCCGCCAACGCAACTGCATCTGATGGTTTGGCCGATGGGCCATCGACAGCATCCAACACGATCTTGGACGGTGCCCAGACACAAATCTGCCCGTTCTTCATGGCCCAATCCAACTCGGTTCGCGTCGACACAACGACGCACCGATGGTCGCGGGCTGCCAATACCCATGCATTTTGCTCAATTCCCAGCAGATCAATCCGCCGTTGCGTCATTGCATGCCCGGTCTGCGGCACCACCTGATCCGAAGCACCGACACACAGTATCAGCGGTCTTTTGCGGCTTTCCAACTGGTCGATCCATCCCGCTAGGTTTTCCGACACAATCGCATCGTTCGACAGGTAGACCAAGCGCGGGTGCGGGCGTTCCTCTTCAACCAATTCGTGATCAATCGAATCCTTGCCGCGCACGATTTCGACCCCAAGCGCACCCGGTCCACGATCCAGTTTTTCAATTCTTACAAAGGCTCTTACAGCCTGAGGTTCAAGCAGTATTCGTTCCGCAACACGTTCGGCCAGCGTCTCCAGCAGGTTCAGGCGCTCTGCTGCAAGTTCAAAGGCAATCGCCTCGGTAACCCGGTCATAGGAAAGAATGCGATCAACATCGTCATCAATCGGATCTGTCAGCGGTCGCACTTCGACAACTATGTTAAAGCAAATCCGCTGTGTTGTTCCGCGTTCGGCCTGAAAGGCACCAATCTCTACATCGACGATGTGGTCACGCAATGAAATTCGGTCCAGCGGCCCAAGATTTGCGGTCGCCTCTGACCGCTCTGACGGGTGCGCAAAGGCAAGGCGGATTTCAGAACTCATAACTTGTGCCTTCTTGGGCTCTATGGGCGGGTCTACCCCGAATATACATTGCGCGGGCCAATAACACTCATGCAAACGCCATTCCAGCACTTGAATGCGGCGTTAGGTGACGCGAAACCAGCTCATCATACCAGATGCGGCATGACCCAGCATATGACAATGCAATAGCCAATCACCCGGATTGTCAGCTTTCAGCGCAATCTGCCGGGTTTCACCGGGATTTATCAAAACAGTGTCACGCCAGCTTCCCAGCGTACCGTCCTGCGAAACAAGGCGAAAATGATGACCATGCAAATGCATGGCGTGGGGAAAGGCCGTTTCGTTAACGAAATTGATCCTGTGTTCCGAATTCAACGATATGTCCAGAAACGGGTCTGTCGGACGTTCGGCAAACCCGTTCAACGCCCAGAACCGTCCCAGCTGCGCCAACTCGCGGCCGCTTAGCGTCTCTTCGCCAATTCTGGCAGACTCCAACCAGCGCATGGCGCCGCCTTGCATTGTCATACTATGCGCAGGGGCATCGTGACCTTTAGAAAGTTCAGGCAACGGGTTGGGCGGTAACGGATTTATGCCCTTCCTTCCCGATTTCGCTGCTTGCCCGGCAACGTCGAACCGGGCCAGCCCAAAGCCTCCACCCCGTTCGATGCTGACGAGGCTGGCAACCTCGCCCGGACTTGCCACAACATCCACGATCAAATCCATCCTCTGCGCTGGTGCCAGCGGCAAAGCGTCAACGATCGGTGCCGGAGCATCCAGCGGCATACCATCAAGCGCGACCAGCCACCCCGAAAAACCATCCAGCGAAATATTGAAAATCCGAGCGTTGGATGCATTGACGATGCGCAGTCTCAGACGTTCATTGCTTTTGATTCGCACCGATGGATCGAATTGCCCGTTGACCGTTACGATGTTGCCAATTCGCCCGGCATGACTCAGATCATGCCCGCTGTCGAAATCATCAGTGATCTGAACGGTTTCGGGGTCGATCCTCCAGTCATCCAGCATCAGAACCATGTCCTGATCCACGTCCGGCGCATCGGGTTCTTCGACGATCAGGGGGCCATACAGCCCCCGCGCAACCTGTTCCATCGACCTGTTATGAGAATGGTACCAATATGTCCCGGCGTCCGGCGCGACGAAATCATAGTCGAAATTGTCATTCGGCGGCACGGCATCTTGGGTCAATCCCGGTACACCGTCCATAGCGTTGTCGATGCGGATTCCGTGCCAGTGTACGGCTGTCGGCTGTGGCAGATTATTGACTAGTCTGCGCTGAACACGCGCACCCTGCGCAACCCGAATTTCCGGGCCGGGTGTTCCGCCATCATACCCCCAGACGCGTGTTTTGCCATAATCGCCGGGTGCGATTTGCTGTTCCGCCTCGACGGCCACCAACAACGGAATGGACGCACGGGCACAAACAGGCAAAAGCGAAAACGCAGCAGCGCTTTGCAACAACTGGCGGCGGTTAAAAATCATAGCGGGCCTCCTGGTCCGCTATATAGGTCGGTTGCCTGCCCTGCGCCATATTCCTTTCAGCGCCGGGGCGACAATCAGTTGCTGCTCGCCGTCCGAACGTTATGGCGATAAAAGATATGAACGCCAATCCGGGCTGTTTCCTTGAAAACACGCGACCACTTTGGGCGAACTGCCTTGGTGTGGTAATGCGTAGCCCCAGCAGTCAAACCATCGGACACACCGTCGATTGCGGCGCGCGCAACTTTGGAAACACGTTCATATGCGCGTTTTTCCCGGATCACTTCCTTTTGCCCATCGCAGGTATAGGTGAACTGGCATTGATACTTGCGGCCAGTTCCCTGACGGATCACACCACACAGTGAATCCGGAAAGCGGCTGCTTTCGACTCGGTTCAGGATAACCTCGGCGACCGCGAATTGCCCTTTGACGCTTTCTCCCCGCGCTTCAAAGTACAATGCCTCAGCCAGGCATTTAAAGTTATCGTCCCCATCCGCACCGGGCTGCTGATCCAGCCAATCCTTGCTATAGGAAACATTAACGGGTTCAGGCGCCTTTCGGGGCTTGAACAAAGTCAGATAGTCACGAAAATTTTGACCAGGCATCTCATTTCGAGCGACCAGTTCAATTTCTCCGTCGTCGGCAGATTTTCTCTCGGCAGTAGACGCATTTGGCAATACGCCAGCCATAGAGATGGCAGCAGCCATTACATAACGTAGCATTCAGATAACCTCGCACAGGCACATACGCGCCATACCCTCCCCCGGCGGGCGCGACGAGGCATTTACCCCAGTCGGTGCAAAAGGTCCAGTCCGATGGAAAAAGCAAGTAAAATCTTGCCCGTTGGGCAAAATTGTTTCTGCCACAGGTCCAATCCCGGCTACTAATCCTTGCGCTTCGGGTCTGTGTCAACCCCCAAGTTTGGACGAAATCGCCAGTTGAGCGGCAGCCAGCCGAGCGACGGGTACCCGGAAGGGTGAACAGGACACATAGTCAAAGCCCAAATCGCGGCAAATGGCGATTGATTCGGGGTTACCGCCATGCTCGCCACAGACAGAAAGTGTAACATCTGGCTTTGCCTGACGCCCGCGTTCTGACCCCAGTTTCAGCAATTCCCCGACACCGTCCGCATCTAAAACGTGAAATGGGTCTTCGGCAAACACTCCCTGACGCACATAGGCCGACATGAACCGCCCAGCATCGTCGCGCGACAAACCATAGGTCATCTGGGTCAAATCGTTCGTTCCAAAACTCAGAAATGCGGAATGCGGCGCGATCTCATCCGCGCGCAAACAGGCACGCGGCGTTTCGACCATCACGCCAAGGCGATAATCAAACTCCTGCCCTTGTTCGGACGCAACGGCAGATGCCACGGAATCGATGCGGGCTTTGACCAATTCCACTTCGCGCTTTGCCGAAACCAGCGGGATCATAACCTCGGGCACGACTGGATCGCCATCTTTGCTGGCTTCCAGCGTCGCCTCGAAAATCGCCCGCGCCTGCATGTCATAGATTTCTGGGACCGTTACACCCAACCGGACACCGCGCAGGCCCAGCATGGGGTTGTACTCGCTCATGGACTCTACGCGGCGCTCGACATCTGATATCGGCAGGTCCAGCGCTTCGGCCAGTTCTCTCTGTCCGCTGCGTGTTGTCGGAAGAAACTCGTGCAAGGGCGGGTCGAACAAGCGAATGCAGACCGGCTGCCCCTCCATGATACGGAAAAGCTGAACAAAATCATCGCGCTGCATTGGCAACAGCCGTTCCAGCACCGCCGCGCGGCCTGACGGTGTCTGGGCAAAAATCATTTCGCGCATGACGGTCAGGCGACCGGGCTCAAAGAACATATGCTCGGTTCGGCACAACCCAATGCCCTGCGCATCAAAGTTTCGCGCCGTCTTTGCGTCATCCGGTGTATCGGCATTGGCGCGTATCGCGATGTCGCGTTCGGCGTCAGCCCAACCCATAAGCGTCTGAAAACAATCGTCCAACGCCGCTTCCAGCATCACTGGCTCACCCGCCAGAACCTGCCCGGAACTGCCGTCAATCGTTAGGGTATCACCGGTTTTGAACACACGCCCGTCGGGGGCAGAAAGCACTCTTTTCTTCGACTGAAACCGCATTTCCGACGCGCCAACAATACAAGGCAGGCCCAATCCACGGCCAATCACCGCCGCATGGCTGGTCATACCGCCCTTTTCGGTCAACACCGCCACGGCTGCATGCATTCCACGTACGTCCTCGGGCGAGGTTTCGCGCCGCACCAGAATGCACGGCTCTCCCCGCGCCTTGCTGGCTTGCGCTTCGGCGGCAGTGAACACGATCTTGCCCGTCGCTGCACCGGGACTGGCCGCAATGCCTGTGGTCAGCACGTCACGTTTAGCTTCGGGATGCACTTGCCTGTGCAGCAACTCGTTCACCGAATGCGGATCAACGCGCATCACCGCCTCTTGTGGCGGGATAATACCATCCTCGGCCAATCGCACGGCAATCCGCATAGCGGCCCGCGCATTACGCTGAACACGCACGCCATCAAGGATGTGTACATGGCCGTTTTCAATCACGAACTCGACCTGCATTTCCTCGCGCAGCCGGTCACGCATCAGCGCCGCGTGGGATTTGAGCGCGGCAAAGGCTTCGGGGGCCACATCTTCCAGCGCCCGACCGCGCGTGTCTCTTTCCAGATACAGCGCTGCAACACCTTCGCCCAGCGCATCGCGGCCCTGGCTTTGGCTTAGATAACGCCCGGTGATCTGGGGCATGCCTGTTGCCGGGTTCACCAGTTGCAGCACGCCAGAACCACATTCACCCTGCCCAACACCGGGGATCATTTCCTGAACCACCAGCCCCAGACCGGCATCTGCCGGGGCACCCTTGGCCTGACGCAGCAACCGGGCCGAGGTTCCATCCCATGCGCGCGCCATCGAACGCAGCACAGCAGCCAATTGTTCAGCGCGGTCTTGAGGGAAAGCTTCATCTGTTTCGTCTTCGTATGCGCGCAAAGCTTGTCGCAGGCCCTCGCTGCCATCCGCATTGATATCGTCGAATACGTCCGCGTCCAGCCGCGCAACATGGATCGCATAGCTTTGCACAAACCGCAGATACAAGGCAGCCGCCGCTTCGACGCCCATCTGATTGGACAGGTCGACATATCTGGCATCATTCATCCCGATGTTCAGAACGGCCCCCGGCCCGCCCCAATCCGGATCCTCTGAGCTGGGCCGCACGCACAGCAGCGCCGTTGGATCGAACTGCTCCAGAATGGCGGCAATGTCAGGCATCTGACCTTCGGCAATGTGGTGCACGGCATCAAAGGACAACGCCACGGTACGCGGCACAGGCAGTTCCAACCGGACAAGACGTTGCAGACATTTCGCGCGGCCGCCATGGGTACTGGCGGCAATGGGTCCATCAGACGTAATAAGCGTTGTATGCGGATTATTCTGCACTGCGGCACCTTTTGGTTTCACCGCAGCATAAGGGCATGCGCCCGTGGCGCAAGGGCCATATCAGGCGCGCTTTGACGCGCGCCCGGCCCGTCAGCCTTCGATTTTGGTCAGGTCTGCGACGCTGGAACAAATCTGCCTTATCTGGCTCAGCAAGTTCAGACGATTGCGTCGCAGAACCTCATTTTCGGTATTCACCTGCACTTCGTCAAAGAACGCATCAATCGGCCCCCGCAATTCGGCCATTGCCGACATGGCGGCTGGAAAATCCTCGGCGGCCAGTGCCGGGGTGATCTTGTCCTGCGCCTCGTCCAACGCACCGAACAACGCCTTTTCGCTGTCCGTCTCGGCAAATTTTACATCCGCGCCGTACGAATATTCAACGCCGTCCTTGTCCTCGGCCTGGGTCAGGATGTTGTTGGCACGCTTGAAACCTTGCACCAAATTCTCGCCATCCTCGGTCGCAATGACAGTATTCAGCGCACGCGCACGTTTCACCAACAGGTTCAGATCGTCATTGCCGTCCATCGCGATACAGGCATCTATGATGTCGTGGCGAATGCCCTCGTCACGCAGGAAAACCTTGAGCCGGTCATGAAAGAACGACAGCAGGTCTTCAGAGGCATCGGGAACTTTCCGTTCCAACGCCAGAAACTCGGCGGTCGAGTGATCCCCCAGCTTTTCACGCACCGTGTTGAATGCAGCGCCAAAGACGCCATGCCCGGCAATTTCATGCAACAGATCATCGACGTTTTCATCGGATAGCGCATCACTCATCGCGCTTTCCGCGCGCACAAGCTGGCTGTCGAAAAATCGGTCCATCCGCATTCGCAGCCCATTCTCCAACACCAACCGGATCACACCCAACGCCGCGCGGCGCAGGGCAAACGGGTCTTTCGACCCGGTCGGTTTCTCGTCAATTGCCCAGAATCCGGTTAGCGTATCCAGCTTGTCAGCCAGCGCCACCGTCACCGACAACGGCGCGGTTGGAACGTCATCCGATGGTCCAAGTGGCGAATAATGTTCCTGCGCCACGGCAGCCACGGCAGCGTCTTCGCCAGCAGCTTCGACATAGTAGCGGCCCATTAGCCCCTGAAGCTCTGGGAATTCGTAAACCATTTCCGAATTCAGATCGGCCTTGGCCAATTGCGCGGCCTTTTCCGCCTGATCCGCGTCCGCGCCCGTCACCGATGCCAGTTCACGCGCCAGCGCGGCAACGCGCCGAATGCGGTCGCCCTGGCTTCCCAGTTTGTTGTGAAAGGTCACATTCTCCAGCGCATCAGTCCACTGGCTCTTATCCGATCTGGCAACGCGCAGGTCGTTTTCCCAAAAGAACTTGGCGTCCGCCAGTCGCGCAGACAGAACCTTTTGGTTTCCGGCAAGAATGGTCGCGCCATTATCCGCAGTCTCGCGGTTGGCGACAGTGATGAACCGTTCGATCCGGCCCGATTTTGGATTGCGGACCGAAAAGAACTTTTGGTGCTCTTTCATCGAGGTTTGCAAAACCTCGGGCGGCAGGTCCAGAAACTCGTCATCAATCTGACCCAT
>JBPCWT010000010.1:0-5375 GCA_051009255.1 Ruegeria sp.
CTGAACCATGCCTCGATCATTGATGGCGTCCGACTGTGCAAGGCCAAGCGCTATCGTTACATGAACAACGACATGAACGATCTTGAGGCGTGGTTGAAGCAGGCGCGCGAAGACGGTGCTCGGCACATCATGATCGCCACTGACGGCGTGTTCTCAATGGATGGTTATCTCGCCAACCTACCGGCCATTCGAGAACTGGCGGACAAGTATGACGCAGTGGTGATGGTGGATGATTGCCATGCGACGGGTTTCATGGGGCCAAACGGAGCTGGCACGCCGGATCATTTCGGCGTCGATGTTGATATCCTGACGGGAACGCTGGGCAAGGCACTAGGGGGGGCTATCGGCGGTTACATCGCCGGGCCGCAGCCGGTGATTGACCTGCTGCGGCAGCGGGCGCGGCCCTATCTGTTCTCTAACTCGCTGCCGCCCGCCATAGTCGCTGCCGGATTAGAGGCTATTCGGCTTGTTGAAGATGGCGAAATGCTACGGACCCAATTGTTCGAAAACGCAGAATACTGGCGTGTCGGGTTGGAAAAACTGGGTTTTGACCTGTTGCCCGGCGAGCATCCGATAATCCCCGTTATGCTGGGAGAGGCCACTTTGGCGCAGGATATGGCAGCTAAGTTGTTTGACGACGGTGTTTATGTTTCCGGCTTTTTCTTTCCTGTTGTGCCACGCGGACAGGCGCGGATCAGAACACAGATGAATGCGGCCCTGACAAAAGAAGAATTGGACCGTGCGCTGTCAGCATTTGGAAAGGTTGGCAAGGAACTGGGGATAATCCAGTGACCCTTCCATCGGTCATCGACGCGATCGGAAACACCCCGCTGGTCGAATTATCGCGGGTTTGCAAATCACTGAAACTGGAAGGCCAGATCGTCGCCAAGCTGGACTATCTGTTGCCCGGGTTTTCAAGAAAGGACCGGGCAGCAAGGTCGATCATCGAAGCCGCCCGATCCGACGGCACGCTGGCACCGGTCAAACCGTGGTCGAATTAACCTCCGGTAACATGGGCACCGGGTTGGCTATCGTCTGTGGCGTTCTGGGCCATCCATTTATTGCGGTCATGAGCGCAGGCAACTCTGTTGAGCGGGCAAGAATGATGCGGGCGCTGGGGGCCGAGGTTGTCATCGTCCCTCAAGCCCCCGGTGGAACGCCCGGTAAAGTCTCGGGATCGGATCTGGCGCTGGTGGATAAGGCCGCAACGCGCATTACGCAGGAACGCGGCGCGTTTCGGGCAGATCAGTTCGCGCATCCCGGCAATCCCGCCGCGCATGAAACAGGGACTGCGCCAGAAATCTGGGCGCAGTCCAATGCCAAAGTAACGGCGTTCTGCGATTTTGCGGGATCGGGTGGAACGCTGGCAGGTGCTGCGCGTTTTTTTACCGGTCATGGTGTCCGGTGTTACGCCGTCGAACCTGATGGCGCCGCTGTCTTGGCTAATAATGCAGTTTCCAACCCGGATCACCCAATTCAGGGGGGCGGATATGCAATGTCCGAACTCGCACATCTGAAATCGGCACCCATTAGCGGATACCTTACTGTATCTGGATCAGACGCACGCGACCATGCACGTCTGCTGGCGCGGGCAGAGGGGATATTCGCCGGATACTCGTCAGGGGCAAACCTGGCTGCGGCGGTCGAACTGCTGCGTGGGCCGGAAAAGGGTGGCTGCATCGCCATTGTCATGTGCGACAGCGGGCTGAAATACCTGTCGACGGATTTATGGGAGTGAACGCATGCGACCCAATACAATGAAAGCTCTTGAGAAATCCAAGCCTCAGGAAGGTCTGTGGATGGTGCAGGCCCCGGTCCCTGAAATCGGACCGGATGAGGTTTTGATCCGCATTAGAAAAACTGGCATTTGTGGGACAGACATCCATATCTGGAACTGGGACGACTGGGCGTCGCATACTGTTCCGGTTCCGATGATTACAGGCCACGAATTCGCGGGCGAGATCGTTGAGGTCGGGCGCAATGTTACCGGGCTGGATATCGGTCAGCGCTGTTCAGGCGAAGGTCACCTGATCGGGACGGAAAGCCGCCAGAGCAGGGCAGGCAAATTTCATCTAGACCCCGGCACGCGCGGGATCGGTGTCAACGAACAAGGCGCATTTGCCGAATACCTGAAGCTTCCTGCCTTTAACGTGGTGCCGTTGCCTGACGATATACCTGATGAAATAGGCGCTATTCTGGACCCGTTGGGCAATGCGGTCCACACCGCGCTTAGCTTTGACTTGCTAGGTGAGGACGTTCTGATAACCGGCGCTGGGCCGATTGGCATCATGGCAGCCGCAGTTGCCCGTCACGCAGGCGCGCGCCATGTTGTCATCACCGACATAAACGCCGATCGCCTGAAGCTGGCGGAACATGTGGTTCCTACTGTTCGGGCCGTCGATGTCACCCAGGAAGACTTGCACAATGTCATTTCCGAACTTGGAATGAGCCAGGGGTTTGATGTCGGTCTGGAAATGTCCGGCTCGCAAGCCGCGATGGATCAGATGGTCGAGGCATTGGTGATGGGTGGCAAGATTGCCTTGTTGGGTATCCCGCCCGGAAAATCGCCCGTGGATTGGAGCAGGATCGTCTTCAAGGCCATAACGATCAAGGGCGTTTATGGGCGCGAGATGTTTGAAACCTGGTACAAGATGATTGCCATGTTGCAGAACGGGCTGGATGTCAGCCGCGTGATCACACATCGGTTCAAAGTTGACGCATTCGAACAAGGTTTCGCGGCAATGAAGTCGGGACTTTCGGGAAAGGTAGTACTTGACTGGGATTGATCGCCCCTATTTTTCGGAAACTTAAACTTCGCAGCGAGCGTTTGAAAATTCTTACTTAGAGCCAGTTTTAGTATGTTTCAGGCATTGGTTTCTGCATAACGCGCCATTGAAAATCCGAAATATATTTTAAATACAAAATTTTTATTGTTGAAATATATACTGCTTGCTAGGCTTCTTATGGCAGCGGCCCGAAAGGGTGCGGCAAGGAATTGACGACTCTTGCGCTGTCAGGAGGTGTGACATGATGAAGGCCGATCCAACCGGCATACATTCCCCAAGCAAAGAACGCCTGCGCCTCTGGCTGCGTATATTGAAAACTTCACGCGGGATAGAGACACAACTGCGCGGTCGATTCCGGGATGAATTCAACTCTACCCTGCCCCGGTTTGACGTATTGGCCGCCCTGTCGCGCCATGAGGACGGGTTGAAGATGAGCCAGCTTTCAGGCGTGTTGCGGGTATCCAACGGCAATGTGACCGGTATTGTCGATCGGCTGGTCGACGAAGGATTGGTTGTTCGCATCGCGGTCGAAGGCGACCGCCGCGCCTCGCTGGTGCGGTTGACGCGAAAAGGGGAATCCGAATTCGCCACCCAGGCGGCGGCTCATGAAGGGTGGATCAACCAACTGTTGGAAACGCTGGACGAAAACGACACTGCAGCCATGGGTGCCCAGCTGGACCAGCTTTTGTCTTCGATGGAGGCAGGCAATGACTGACATGCGTAGCGACACCACTCATTTCCTTTGCGAAATCTCAGACAACACTGCCACGATTTCGCTGAACCGGCCTGATCGCAAGAACCCACTGACGTTCGACAGCTACGCTGAATTGCGCGACTGGTTTCGGGATCTTGCGTATTGCGATGACGTCAAGGCCGTTGTTTTTGCATCGAACGGCGGGAATTTCAGCTCTGGCGGCGATGTGCACGACATCATTGGCCCGCTTACGCGCATGAATATGAAGGAACTGCTGCAATTTACCCGAATGACCGGTGATCTGGTCAAGGCGATGGTAAATTGCGGCAAACCGATCATTGCGGCGGTAGATGGCATTTGCGTCGGTGCCGGGGCAATTATCGCAATGGCCAGCGACCTGCGGATTGCTACACCCGAGGCAAAAACCGCTTTCCTTTTCACTCGGGTCGGGTTGGCGGGATGTGACATGGGCGCATGTGCCATCCTTCCCCGGATCATCGGTCAGGGGCGTGCGGCAGAATTGCTTTACACCGGACGGTCTATGACCGCCAAAGAAGGCGAGCGTTGGGGCTTTTACAACAGAATTGTTGACGCGGATCAGCTTGATGATGCCGCGCGACAGCTTGCCCAAAGACTGGTGCAGGGACCCAACTTTGGACACATGATGACAAAGACGATGCTGGCGCAGGAATGGTCCATGTCGATCGAACAAGCCATTGAGGCCGAAGCGCAAGCACAGGCGATCTGCATGCAGACCGGGGATTTCGACCGCGCATATCAGGCATTCGTCGCGCGTGAAAAACCGATGTTCGAGGGCGATTGAGTTATGTCCGACCGCTCTTATCTGAACTGGCCTTTTTTTGACGCAAAGCACCGCGAACTGGCGAATATTCTGGAGCGTTGGGCCGAAAAGAACCTGCCGGATATTGATCATTCAGACACGGATCACGCTTGCCGCAAACTTGTATCATTGCTTGGGCGTGATGGCTGGTTATCCCATACAGCTGTTTCCCCGGATGACGGTACGTTGGATGTACGCACACTATGCCTGATCCGCGAGATTCTGGCGAAGCACGATGGCTTGGCCGACTTCGCATTTGCAATGCAGGGGCTTGGTACAGGGGCAATATCGCTGTTTGGTTCGGACGCGCAAAAATCCGAATGGTTGCCGTTGACACGTCAAGGACGCGCAATCTCGGCATTTGCACTGACAGAGCCAGAATCAGGCTCTGATGTGGCGAATTCGGCCATGACGGCCACCCGAGATGGCAACGATTATGTGCTGAATGGCCAGAAAACCTGGATTTCAAATGGCGGGATTGCAGATGTTTACACTCTGTTCGCCCGTACCGGAGAAGCACCGGGGGCAAAAGGGCTGTCAGCATTTGCCGTCCCAGCCGGTTTGCCGGGATTTGAAATCGCGGAACGGCTGCATACCATCGCGCCTCATCCACTGGCGGCGCTTGAATTCACGGACTGTCGCATCCCGTCCAGCGCAATGATCGGGGCGCCGGGCGAAGGTTTCAAAATTGCTATGTCAGTTCTGGACGTTTTCCGATCGACCGTAGCGGCAGCGGCATTGGGGTTTGCGCGCCGAGGGCTAGATCAGGCTCTAACAAGGGTAAATACACGAAAAATAGGCGGCGAGCGGCTGTTCAACCTGCAGATGGTGCAGGGTCACATCGCGGATATGGCGCTGGATGTGGATGCGTCTGCCTTGTTGGTTTATCGTGCGGCATGGGCCAAGGACACGGGCGCGCAGCGAGTAACGCGCGAGGCTGCAATGGCAAAACTGTATGCAACAGAGCAGGCTCAGCAAGTTATTGACAAGGCAGTGCAATTATTTGGCGGCGATGGCGTCAAATCGGGCGAGGCTGTAGAACAGCTCTACCGCG
>JBPCWT010000011.1:0-8402 GCA_051009255.1 Ruegeria sp.
CCCCCGATGGCAACCCGCTGGTTGGTCCCGCTCCGGGCATGCGCAACATGTGGCTGGCCGAAGGTTTCAGCTTTGGCATCACCGCCGCTGGTGGCACCGGGTATTACCTTGCGCAGATGATGGTCGACGGCGAAGCCGAGATCGACATGGCCTCGCTTGATCCCAAACGCTACAGCAGCAACTGGATGACGACCGAATTCGCTGCCCGCAAGAACGAGGAATGCTACGACCACGTCTACATCCTGCACCACCCGGACGAAGAGCGCCCGGCGGCCCGTCCGCTGCGCACCGCCCCGGCCTATGACCGCCAGAAAGCGCGCGGCGCACAGTTTGGCTGGGTCAACGGGTGGGAACGCCCGAACTATTACGGTCCACTTGACGCACCGGATACCTTCGACGAGCAAAGCCGTTCCTTCCGGCGCGGCGGCTGGTGGCAATATGCCGTCGAAGAAGCCAAGGCAATCCGCGAAGGCGTCGGCCTGATCGACGCCACCGCGTTTACCAAGCACGTCATCAAAGGGCCGGGTGCCACACAATTCCTTGACTGGTTCACCTGCAACAAGCTGCCGAAAATTGGCCGCATCAACCTGACCTATGCACTGACCGGGCACGGCACCACCCGTACCGAGTACACCATCGTCCGCAATGGCGAGAATAACTATTACCTCGTCTCTGCCGGTGCGTGGACGGAATATGACGCCGACTTCCTCCGCAAAGCGGCAGAGGACAAGATGGACGAGTTCGGCTACATCGAGATTCAGGATGTGACGACCCAATGGGGCGTCTTTGCCATCGCCGGACCCAAATCGCGCGATGTGCTGAAAGAGGTCATCAAGGACGCCGATCCCGAAACCGCCCTGTCGAACAAACGTTTCCCATGGCTGTCTGCACGCCAGATCGAACTGGGCATGTGCCCGGTCAACGCCATCCGCGTCGCCTATACGGGCGAGCTGGGCTGGGAACTGCATCACCCGATGGAAATGCAGAACTACCTGTTCGACCTGCTGGAAAAAGCAGGTGAAAAGCACGGCATGAAACTGGTCGGCGCGCGGGCGCAGAACTGGTTGCGCCAGGAAAAATCCTATCGTGCGTTTGGAACCGAACTGGGCCGCGACGCCACCCCGCTCGAGGCTGATCTGCCGCGTTTTGTTGACCTGTCCAAGGATTTCCACGGCAAGGCCAAGCTGGAAGAAACCGGTGTGCGCGTGAAATGCTGTACCCTGCTGATCGACGGCCCGTCAGATGCCGATCCATGGGGCCGCGAGGCGCTTTATACGCCACAGGGCGAGCGTGTCGGCCGCCTCACGTCGGGCGGCTATTCGGTCGCGTTCGGGAAATCCATCGGCATGGGCTACATCAAACCCGAACTGACAGTCGAAGGCACCAAGCTCAAGGTCAGGATGCAGGACCAGCTGTGGGATGCCGTCGTAACCTGCGACAGCCCCTATGACCCAAAGAACGAGGTTATTCGCAAGGACGGCTGATCATCAAACCTGCGTTGATAGGTTTGCCTGTCAAAGCCCGCTCAGGCGGGCTTTCTCATGTGCGTTCTGCAACAATCGCCAGGTTATTCGCAGGCATTTCGACGATCCGGACAACCTCCAACGCCTGTACCGCCATGAACGCCGTAATCTGATCGTCGCTTTTGTACCCGATCTCGGGATCCTGCTGCATAAGCGCCTCGTGAAACCGCCGATCCCCGTCGCTGGTCAGCTTTCCGGCGCGCTTAAACGGTCCGTACAGCACGAACCGGCCACCGGACGACAATGCCAGTGCTGCCTCGGAAATCAGCGTTTCAGCCTCTGGCCCGCTGATCAAATGCAGCAGGTTGATCAAAACAATCAGGTCTTGGCCGCCAAATCCCGCGTGCCAGCCCGCAACAGTGGCATCCAGTTCCACTGCCGCCGCAACATTGTCCAAACCCCCGGCATAGGCATCAACGCTGGCGCGGCGTTCGGGAACAACCTCACTCGGTTGCCAATGCAGGCCCGGCAGGCGCCGCGCAAATTCTGAAACATGCTGTCCGGTACCGCTCGCCAGTTCCAGCGCGCGCCCGGTTTCGGGTGCAATTTCTTGCAGCAGTTCACACAGCACACCCACATTTTTACTGGCCGAAGGCGCAACAAGCCTCGCACCGTCATCTCGGACAGCGACACTGGCGCTCGGTGGCAGCGTTCGTTTTATCATCGTTCCAACCTATCCGGTTTCAGCGCGTCCACCAACGCGGGCTCCAACTCTGGCACCGCCCCCACGGTCAGGTCCGCCACCAATTGCGATGCTGCAGGCGCGGTCTGAAACCCGTACCCGCCCTGACCCGCCGACCAGACAAAGGTCGGATCAGACGGGTCCCGCCCCAAAACCAGCGTTCCGTCCGGCGCGAAACTGCGCAACCCGGCCCAGTTGGTTTCAACCCGCGTCACAGGCTCGGTCACCATTTCTTCGTATCGGACCAGCCCCTCGGCCAGCACCATATCATCGGCATAGGCGTCCTGCGGCTGCACCGGATCAGCCTCGGATGGCGAAACCAACAGCTTGCCAGCGTCCGGTTTGGCGTACCATCTATCCCCCGCACCCAGCATCATCGGCCAGTGCCTGACATCATGCCCGCCGGGTGCGGGCAGTCGTGCCATGGATCGGCGACGGGGTGTTATGCCGATCGGCGCAATCCCGGCCATCGCCGCAACCTCATCAACCCACGCGCCAGCTGCATTGACGACATGGGCAGCCTTGAAAACCTGCCCCGCCTGAACCTCCCAGGACGTCGCCTTGCAAATGCCCGTGACGCGCATTTTCGTTCGCACCTCACTGCCATTCGCACGAATGATCCGCGCAAAATCCTGTAACAATCGGTCAGTGTCGATATCAAATGCGCCTTCGTTGATCGCGGCAAAGCCAACGGTCTCGGGGTTCAGGATCGGCACCCGCGCAAACGCGTCTTCCAGATTGATGGATTCCATGTTCAGGTCCGCAGCGTTGGCCTCGAACAATCTGCGCTGGTCGCGCCCACCAATCAGCATCAGCCCCCTAGGCGTCAGATACCCCCCGTTGGATGTAAGAAACGCGGGGCTGGCCTTGTTCAGCGCAACAACGGATGCTGGCCCATAACTCGGTTCAAACATCGCAGCCGACCGGCCAGAGGCATGATATCCCAGCGCATCCTCTGCCTCCAGCACCGTCACGGAGCCATGGGCAGACAGCCGCGCACCTGCGCTCAACCCCGCGATTCCGCCGCCTATGACCAGATAGTCGATCATGTTTGCTCCTCGTTCCGGGCGCTGACATTCTGCCCGAACGGTATGCCCAAAAAAGATTGGGCCCACCAGATCGGCAGGCCCAACAACATTGATAATTCAGGCGTACTTACTCTGGAATGTCGCCTTCGATACCTTCAATGTAAAAGTTCATGCCTGCCAGCGTGCCGTCATCGGCGGTCTCGCCTTCTGCCAGCCAGTCACTGCCATCCTGCTCTTTGATCGGGCCGGTGAACGGGTGATAGCTGCCATCGGCAATGGCATCCTTCATCGCCAGCGCTTCGGCTTTTACATCTTCTGGAACCGCATCAGAAATCTCACCGATGCCGACCATGCCAGCGCCGATACCATCCCAAGTGTTCACGGTTTCCCATGTTCCGTCCATCACGGCCTGCGTACGCGCAATGTAATACGGCGACCAGTTATCGATGATCGACGAAACGCGCGGCATCGGGGCATATTCGCTCATATCCGACGCCTGACCAAAGGTGATCACGTTACCCGCCTCTTGCGCAGCCGCCTGCGGCGCGGTCGAGTCGGTATGCTGCAGGATCACATCAGCGCCCTGTTCAATCAGAACCTTGGCCGCATCAGCCTCTTTCGCCGGGTCAAACCAGGTATAGGCCCAAACGATCTTGAACTGGACATCCGGGTTCACCTTCTTGGCGTGGATATAGGCCGAGTTGATGCCACGGATCACTTCGGGGATCGGATACGATCCGATGTAACCAATGGTGTTCGACTTGGTCATCTTACCCGCGATGTGCCCCTGAACGGCGCGACCTTCGTAAAAACGGGCCGAATAAACCGATACGTTCGGCGCGGTCTTATAACCGGTGGCGTGCTCGAATTTCACGTCCGGGAATTTCTTGGCCACGTTGATCGTCGGGTCCATGTAACCGAACGATGTGGTAAAGATCAGGTCAGCGCCTTCCAGCGCCATCTGCGTCATCACACGCTCGGCATCCGGGCCTTCAGGTACGGATTCGACGAACACGGTTTCAACCTTGTCGCCAAAATGCTCTTCGACTGCCAGTCGGCCTTCGTTATGTTCGTATGTCCAGCCACCGTCGCCCACGGGACCGACATAGACAAATCCGACCTTGGTCTTGTCCTGGGCCATGGCACCGGTGGCCAGACCCAACGCCATAGCGGCGCTTGTAAGAAGTGAAGTTAATTTCATTTAGTTACTCCCCAAGTTGGTTTAATTGGCCCCAATTAATGCGAGGCATGGAAGGTCCGGGCCAGCGAGGCAGGCGCGCTGCTTTTGTCGGCCGAAAGGATTACGAGTACAAGTATCGTTATGATATATGGCGACATTGCCAGATACTCGACAGGAATAGCAACGCCTGCTGCCTGCAGATTCAGCTGTAAAACCGTGATTCCGCCAAACAAGTAGGCACCCAGCAATGCGCGCCACGGTTTCCAGCTGGCAAACACCACCAGCGCAAGGGCAATCCAGCCAACACCGGCGGTCATGCCCTCGGTCCACTGCGGCACGCGGATCAGGCTGATATATGCCCCGCCCAGCCCGGCGCAGGCCCCGCCGAACATGATGGCCAGAATACGAATCTTGATAACCTTGTATCCCAGCGCATGGGCCGCATCGTGGTTTTCACCCACCGCGCGCAGGATCAGACCGGCGCGGGTGTATTTCAGCACAGCCCAAACCGCCGCCGTCAGGGCGATACCCAGATACAGGATCGGATCATGCTGAAACAGAATCGGGCCAATGACCGGGATGTCGCTCAGCAGCGGAATATGCAATTCCCCCATGCTGGGCGGCTTGACCCCGACATAGCCCTGCCCCAAAAGCGCGCTCAGCCCAAGACCGAACAGCGTCAGGGCCAGACCACTGGCCACCTGGTTTGCCAGCGCGAATTGCGTCAGCAGCACGAACAACAGCGACAGCAGCGCGCCGCCAATTGCCGCCGCAAGAAAGCCCAGCCAGGGCGATCCGCTTTCAACCGATATGGCAAAGCCGCTGATCGCGCCGACGATCATCATGCCTTCGACACCAAGGTTCAGAACGCCTGCTTTCTCGACAACAAGCTCTCCGATCGCGGCCAGCAGCAACGGCGTTGCCGCCACCATCAACGAGGCGATCAGAAGGACGGGATTGATTTCTGTAAGATCCATGGTTCACGCCACCTCGGTACGGGCCGCACGAATGCGGAAATTGGTCAAAAGATCTAAGGCCAGCAGGAAAAACAACAGCATACCCTGGAACACCTGAATGGCAGCGGCGGGCAGTCCCAGCTGCGATTGGGCGATTTCCCCGCCGATATAGGTCAGCGCCATCAACCCGCCTGCCAGCAGAATTCCGACAGGATGCAACCGGCCCAGAAAGGCCACGATAATCGCGGTAAAGCCATAGCCGACGTTAAAATCGATACTGACCACACCAGACGGCCCGGACACTTCGAACATTCCCGCCAGCCCTGCCAGCGCACCGGACAGGCCCAGACAGAACAGGATCAGCCGCGCCGGGTTCACTCCCGCGAACTTCGCCGCCCTTGGCGCTTCGCCCGTCAACCTGATGTGAAATCCCAGCATGTGCCGGTTCAGCAGAACATAGGCAAAGATCACCGCGATCAGCGCGGCAACCACACCCCAATGCATACCGGTCCCTGCAATCAGCTCTGCATTGTGCGCGCTTTCATAAGATTGCAGATTGCGCGAGCCGGGAAACCCGAACCCTTCGGGGTTCTTCAGCAACCCCAACGAGACCGAGGCCAACAACTGCTCGGCCACGTAGACCAGCATCAGCGACACAAGAATTTCGTTGGTTCCGAACCGCACTTTCAGAATGGCCGGGATCATCGCCCACGCACATCCACCCAGCGCCCCCGCGATCACCATCACAGGGAAAACAAAAAACGCATCCATCGGATAAAAGGCCAGTCCGGCACCCGCGCCACAGATGGCACCAACGATGTACTGCCCCTCGGCGCCGATGTTCCAGATGCCCGCGCGGAATCCCAGCGACAGACCAATGGCGATCAACACCAGCGGCGCGCCTTTGACCAACAATTGCGGGCGGTAATAAAACGAAAACTCGCCGAACAGCGGCTCCCAGAAAATGGTGCCAATAGCCTGCACCGGGTTCTTTCCCAGAATGGCGAACAACAACCCGCCAAAGAACATCGTGGCCACCACCGCCACCAATGGCGTGGCATACGACCACGCCTTGGACGGCTGAGGCCGCTTCTCCAACACTATCATCCGCTCATCCCCCAAATTTCTTCATCTTTTTGAAAATACTCTCGCCGAAGGCGATACACCGGATCACACATGCGCCACCTCCATGCCATGCGCCCCACCCATCATCAGGCCGATCTCGTCCACCGTCAGACCCGTGGTTGTACGTGGGGCGCTTAACCGGCCTTCGTTCAATGCCGCAAAACTGTCCGAGATTTCCATCAGCTCATCCAGGTCCTGACTGATGCAGACCACCGCCGCGCCCTTTGCGGCAAGGTCAAGAATGGCTTGCCGGATGGCCGCCGCCGCCGCCGCATCAACACCCCAGGTCGGCTGGTTTACCACCAACACCTCTGGCCGTTGCAGCACCTCGCGCCCGATGACAAACTTTTGCAGGTTACCGCCCGACAGCGACCGCGCCGCGTTGTCCGGCCCCGGTGTACGCACGTCAAAGACTTCGATGATCTTTTCCGCGAAACTCTTTGTTTCAACCCACTTCAGGAACCCGTTATTTTCCAGACCTTCGCGTACTGATCCGGTCAACAGCGCATTCTCGGTCAGGCTCATGTCCGGGGCCGCAGCATGGCCCAGCCGTTCTTCGGGCGCGGTCAGCACGCCCAGCTTGCGACGGGCCGTCGGGCCCAGCTTGCCAATGTGCTGGCCATTGAACTTGATCGCATCTGCAGCTGTCTGAATTTCCCCGGACAAAACGCCCAGCAACTCGTCCTGACCGTTTCCGGCAACGCCGCCAACACCCAGAACCTCGCCCTTGCGCACCGTCATGTGAACGTTCTTCAGCGCCGTTCCAAATTCCGTGGGCGAAGGCACCGACAATCCGCTGATGTCCAGCGCAACCTCGCCAAAATCGCGACCCGCCCGTTCCGGCGTCTGCAGGGTCGACCCAACCATCAACTCTGCCATGTCCCGGGCCGAGGTGTCGCGCGGCACGCATTCACCGACATTCTTGCCCAATCGCAGGATCGTGGCGTGATCGCAAAGTGTCCGGATCTCCTCCAGCTTATGCGATATATACAGGATCGAGGTCCCCTCAGACCGCAATTTCTGTAACGTTTCAAACAGGATATCCACCTCTTGCGGCGTCAGAACACTTGTCGGTTCGTCCATGATCAGCAGCTTTGGATCCTGCAACAGGCATCGAATGATCTCGACCCGCTGACGCTCGCCCGCCGACAGATCGCCAACCGTCCGGTAAGGGTCCAGCGGCAGGCCATATGTCTCGGATACTTCGCGGATGCGTGACGCCAGATCGCCCATCGGCGGCGGGTTTTCCATGCCCAACGCGATATTTTCCGCCACGTTCAACGCATCGAACAGGGAAAAATGCTGGAACACCATCGCGATACCATCAGCACGCGCAGCCCGGGGTTCCGCCGGGGCAAAGTTCTGCCCCCGCAGCAGCATCGTGCCGCTGTCCGGCTTCACCAGCCCGTAAATCATTTTGACCAGCGTGGATTTCCCCGCGCCGTTCTCGCCCAGCAGCGCGTGCACTTCGCCCTCGCCGATATCGAACGAGACGGTGTCGTTTGCGACGACGCCGGGATAGGCCTTGGTCAGCCCTTGCAGGCTCAGAAGTGGAGTGGTCACGCGCTCAAATCCTTCTTCAAATCATTCTGCAAGGCGGGGCGCAGGATTTGCGCCGCGACGCCAACCGCGATCATCTGCGGATGCTTGCCAAGTGTCGGATCCCCGATCGGGCATGTAATCCGCCCGATCCGTTCCGGGGAATGCCCAAGGGCAGCCAGGCGCGACCGGAACCGCGCCCATTTCGTGGCCGACCCGATCAGGCCGGCAAAGCTGAAATCATGCAAAAGCAACCTGTTACACAGTTCCAGGTCCAGATTGTGCGAATATGTCAGAACCAGATGCTCGGCCTCGCGCGGTGCATGGCGCACCAACTCCGCCGGTTTGGTCGCTGGTACGACGGTCACA